>CAYNIO010000036.1:0-11107 GCA_964397495.1 uncultured Planctomycetia bacterium | reverse complement strand
CAAGGAGAGAATATTTTGAAAAAAAATAATAAGGTGATAAAATAATTTTTCTTTCTCTTCAAATTTTATAGATATGGACCCATTATTAACAGGAAAATCTCAACCTCAGAAAACCCCTCTTTATGAATTTCACCTTAAAGCCGGGGCAAGACTTGTGGATTTCCACGGTTGGTTGTTGCCGGTAGAGTATGGAAGTATTCTTAAGGAGGCTCAGAACACCAGGGAGTCTGCAGGGATATTTGATCTTTCCCATATGGGAGAAATAAAGATAAAAGGCAAAGATGCCTTACCTTTTTTGCAGAAGGTATGCACTAATGACATATCTAAGATTCCCCAGGGCAAAGCCCAATATAATTTTGTTCTCAGCTACCAGGCAGGCATAATCGACGACCTTATGGTTTATAATGCAGGCAATTATTTTTTATGTGTAGTGAATGCTTCTAATATTCAGAAGGTCTATGACTGGTTTCAGGAAAACAGCAAGGATTACCAAGTGGTGATAGAGGATAAAAGTTTAAATACAAGCATGATTGCTTTGCAAGGACCAAAGAGTGAAGATTTGTTGTCGAAGCTCAACCCTCAGATTAGAGACATCTACTATATGGAGTTCATTTTTTCTCAGATAAGTGGTATCCCTTGCATAATATCGCGGACAGGTTATACAGGTTGCGATGGTTTTGAGATATTTGTGGACAACAGGCATGCTTTGCCTTTGTGGAAGATTTTCCTTGAGGAGGGGGAGAGTTTTAACCTGGCTCTTTGTGGTTTGGGGGCAAGAGATATCTTAAGGACAGAGATGGGCTATACCCTTTATGGAAATGATATAGATTTGTCTACCAATCCTGTAGAGGCAGACCTTATGTGGGCAGTAAAACTTTCCAAAGATTTTATAGGGAAGAGCAAGATTTTAGAGATTTTAGAAAATGGACCCCACAGGTTGCGTCGAGGGTTCATAATGGAGGATAGAGGATTTGCCCGCAAAGATTACAGTATATACAGCCTTGAAGAGAGATTGATAGGCAAGGTAACAAGCGGTGTGTATTCTCCCAATGTTGGAGGTTTTCTAGGTGTATGCTATGTAGAAGTTTCTTTTTCCCAGGAGGAGGCACAGGTTTTGATTAAGATAAGGGATAGGTTCTACAAGGCAAGGATAAAAAATTTCCCCTTCATCGAACCCCAGGTGAAAAGGAGGGCTTGATATGGAAGAAGGACTTCTTTATACTCAGACTCATGAGTGGGCAAAACTTGAGGGCGATACGGCAATGGTAGGCATAACCGACTATGCCCAGAAACAATTAGGAGACGTGGTTTTTGTAGAACTTCCTCAGGTAGGTCAAGAGTTGCGGCAGTTCGAAAGTTTCGGGACCATAGAGTCTACCAAGGCAGCCAGCGACCTCTATGCACCTTTGTCAGGTAAGGTTTTAGAAGTAAATGAGGAGTTAAACCAACATCCTGAATGGGTAAACCAGGATCCTTATCTGAAAGGCTGGATGATAAAGATTGAGATAAGGGACAAAGACGAAATAAAAAATCTTATCAAATACCAAAACTACCAGACGTTAATCAAAGAACAAGGCTGATTATGCCTTATATCCCTCATACCCCTAAAGAAACTCAAGAGATGTTAAGGTCCATAGGTTTAGATTCCCTTGAGGAATTATTTTCTTCCATACCCCAAAATATCGTTCTTTCTCAGCCTCCTTCTATAGGAAAAGGTCTCGACGAACAGGATACCTTCAGGATATTAAAGCAAGCCTCCCAGAAGAATGTTTCTTTGGAGAAGGTTTTGTCTTTCCTGGGTGCAGGAGTTTACGAGCACTTTATACCCGCAAGCCTCAAACATATAATTTCCCGCAGTGAGTTCTATACAGCCTATACTCCCTACCAGGCAGAGGCTTCTCAAGGGACCCTGCAGGCCCTATTCGAATACCAGAGTTTTATCTGTGCCCTTACAGGCATGGATGTAACCTGCGCCTCTCTATATGAAGGCGCTTCCTCTTTGGCAGAGGCCGTACTTCTGGCCTACAGGGTAAATCCCAAGAGGAAAGTGTTTTTGCCTTCAAATATCCACCCCCATTATATTGAGACAGTGCGTACCTATTTAGAGAATTTAGATTTTATGGATATCGTAGAGGTTCCTTTTGATAAGAGTGGACGCACAGACATTGATTTCCTAGAAAAATATTTAGACTCTGACAGTTGCTGTTTAGTATTTGGCTATCCTAATTTTTTTGGCGTCATTGAAGATATAAAGCCCCTTGTAGATGTAGCCCAAAAGAACCAAGTTTTGACTATAAGCGTATGCAATCCTTTGAGTTTGTCTATCCTTGAGCCGCCAGGCCACAAAGGCGTAGATATCTGTTGTGGAGACGGCCAGAGTTTAGGTCAGGATATGCATCTTGGTGGAAATACCTTTGGTTTTTTGTCCGCCAAAGGAAGGTTCTTAAGGAAGATGCCAGGCAGGATTATAGGCAAGACCAAAGATTCCGAGGGAAATCAGGGTTTTGTCTTGACCCTGCAGGCTAGGGAACAACATATAAGGAGGGAGAAAGCCACCAGCAATATCTGTTCCAACCAGACCCTTAATGCTTTGGCTGCCTGTGTATATTTAGCCCTTTTGGGGAAGGAAGGTTTTTTGAAAGTAGGCCTGATGTCTTTGAATCATGCCCACTATTTGAAAGAGAAACTCCTTGAGATTGACAATATCCAGGATGTGTTTGGCAGGGATTTTTTCAATGAGTTTGTAATAAGGATTACAGGTAAGCCTTTGGATTTAGTTTGGGAAAGACTCTTAGAGAGAGGGATAGTCGCCGGTCTTAAATTGAAAGAATTTTACCCCCAACTTTCAGATTGTCTTTTAATCTGTGCTACAGAGACCAAGACTAAAGAAGACTTAGACAGATTTGTCAATGCTTTTGAAGAGGTGTTGAATGAAGCCTAGAGAGCCTCTTATATTTGAGAAAGGTTCTAAGGACAGAAAAGGAGTTATCCTTAAAGAAAAAGGCATCCCTCTCAAAGAGCCTCATAAAATTCTAGATCGCCGTTTCTTGCGCGAGAAAGAATTAGACCTTCCTTCTCTGAGCGAATTAGAAGTTGTGCGCCACTATACCCGCATTTCCCAATTAAATTTCAGTGTCGATACCCATTTTTACCCTTTAGGCTCCTGCACTATGAAATACAACCCCAAGGTAGATGAGGATGCAGCGAGCCTTGAGGGATTTAAGGATATTCATCCCTTTTTCCCCCAGGAATATTTACAGGGGATTTTAGGGTTAATTTATAATCTGGAGATGAAACTCGCTCAGATTACGGGGATGTCTAAGTTTACCTTTCAGCCATCAGCAGGTGCCCACGGAGAATTAACAGGTATGCTTATTATAAGAAAGTATCACACCCTTAAGGGCAACCGACGCAGCAAGGTCATAGTACCCGATTCAAGCCACGGCACAAATCCTGCATCTAGCAGTATGTGCGGTTATAAAGTAGTGGAAGTCAAAAGCGATCCCCAGGGATTGGTAGACATAGATGCCCTTCAGAAAATTATGGATGAAGATACCGCCGGCCTTATGCTTACCAACCCCAACACTTTGGGATTGTTTGAAGAAAAGATTATAGATATCGCTGAGATTGTTCATAGGAAGGGAGGGCTCCTTTACTATGATGGAGCGAATCTTAATCCTCTTCTGGGGATAGTAAGGGTGAGGGATATGGGTTTTGATGTTATGCATATCAATCTTCACAAGACTTTCTCTACGCCCCATGGAGCAGGCGGTCCTGGTTCAGGGCCTGTGGGTGTGTCAGAGAAATTAGTAGAATATCTGCCCGTGCCTTTAGTTGACAGGGATTCTCAGGGAAATTATTTTCTAAATTACAATCTTAAGCATTCTATCGGCAGGGTCCGCTCCTTTTTAGGCAACATCCCTGTGTTGATTAAAGCCTATGCTTATCTTTTGAGGCTGGGAGAGGAGGGGTTAAAGAGGGTAGCCCAATACAGTGTCCTTAACGCTAATTACATACGAGAGAAACTTAAAAAACATTATTATCTGCCTTATGATAAACTTTGCATGCACGAGGTAGTTTTTTCTGCCAAATACCAGAAGGAGAAAGGCGTCTCTGCTTTAGATATCGCTAAAAGACTGATAGATTACAATATCCATCCCCCCACAGTATATTTTCCCCTTATAGTTAAGGAGGCTTTGATGATTGAACCTACAGAGACTGAAAGTAAACAGACTCTGGATAATTTCATAGAGATTATGGTGAAGATAAATGAGGAAGCAGATAAAGATCCGCAGGTCCTTCATGAGAGCCCCCATGATACCCCGGTGCGAAGATTAGACGAGGTCTACGCTTCTAGGCACCCACAAATCATATGGCAAAAAAAGACTGGAGACTGATTCAAACCTGGGATTTAGATGGTTTTAGAAATATGGCCATAGATGAGGCCCTGATGCTTTCTCACTGCCTGCATCCCCACACTTTGCCTGTATTAAGGTTTTACACCTGGAAGCCTGCAGGTTTTAGTTTAGGGTATTCCCAAGACCCTGAGAGGGAGTTTAACCTCGAACTTATGCAGCAGGACAATATTTATTTTGTGAGACGCATAACCGGCGGAGGGATAATATTCCACGACGATGAATTGACTTATAGCCTTTGCTGTTTTCCTCAGGAACTATCTTTTAAGGGCGGAGTGAGAGAGTCTTATAAATATCTTTGCGCTTTCATTCTGGAAGGGTACAGAAGGCTTGGCTTAAAGGCGGATTTTGCTTGTCAACATAGTTTTCAGGCTCTGGGCAGATTCCATTCTTTCTGTTTCTGGGGCAGAGAACATTACGATATAGTGATAGATGAAAGGAAGATAGGTGGCAATGCCCAACGCAGAAAAAAGAATTTCATCTTTCAACATGGGAGCATTCCTTTTTCTTTCAACAGCAGAATCCTTAAGTATCTTAATCTTGAAGATAGAGATATATTTAGCAAAAAAATTACTGTATTAGATGAGTATTTAAAGATAGAAAAGAGAGAATTGCTGCAGGTGCTTAAATTAACTTTTGCTGAGGTTTTTTCGGTAAGACTTTGGCAGGATGGGCTTTCTAAAGAGGAGGAGCATTTGGCTCAGGTTCTTTATGAGAAGAAATACACTACCCCTGTTTGGAATAGAAACAGGTTGTCTCTCGAAGGAGAATTTAGGAGCCCCTCGCAGGTTTTAGAAAGATGATTGCTATAATCTCTCTGGCCATAATCGCTGTAATCTCTTTGATAGTAGTCAAGGTGGGAACCGTATCTTTAGTAATGACCGGCCTTTCTCATGATATCGCCCGATTCCAGGCTCAGTCGGCTTTTAGTGGCGTGGGGTTCACCACTCAGGAGTCAGAACTGGTGGTAAAACATCCTGTAAGGAGAAGGATTATACGCACCCTCATTCTCTTGGGAAATATTGGCCTGAGTTCAGCGGTAGCTTCTCTTATAATTTCTTTTGTGGGTGTGGAGGGAACAAGTCAAGGTCTGGAGAGATTAGCGCTAATTTTGGTTATTCTTCTTACACTGTTTCTTGTATCGCGCAGCAAATTGATAGACAGGTATTTAGAGAAGGTGATAAAACAGGCCCTCGTTAAGTGGACAAACTTAAGCCTCTATGACTATGAGCATCTTTTAGCAATCGAAAGTGGATATTCTATATCCAATCTTCTAGTAGAGGAGGGGGACTGGCTTGAAGGCAAGACCCTAAAAGACCTCAGACTAAATGAGGAGGGGATTTTAGTTCTGGGTATAAGAAGGGGTTCGCGGTATGTGGGGGCGCCCTTAGCAGACATAAAGATTCAACCAGGGGATGTCCTTACCTGCTATGGCAAGGAGAGAAGTTTGAAAAAACTACTTAAAAGAAAGGGCGGTTTGGATGGCGATAGGGAGCACCTTGAGGCGATAGAGGAATTTAGGAAGGAGTCCCGAAAGGAGAAGTTAAAGGATGCTGAGTCTTAAACCCTCATGGCTTAAGAAGAAAATAGACCTCAATAGTTTAAAGAATATGAAGGCCTTATTGCGAAGGAATGGCCTCCATACGGTATGTGAGGAGGCCCTGTGTCCTAACATCGGGGAATGCTTTTCCCGGGGCGTGGCGACTTTTTTGATATTGGGAAGGATTTGCACCCGTGGATGTAGATTTTGTAATGTGAAGAAGGGCAAACCTTTTGGGCTAGACAAAGACGAACCTTTACATGTAGCCCAGGCAGCAAAAACCTTGAATTTAAAGCACGTAGTTATTACCAGTGTTACCCGCGATGATTTAGAAGACGGTGGAGCACAGATGTTTCTTGAGACGGTAAAAAAGATAAAGAGTTTTTTGCCTCAAGCCACAGTAGAAATTCTTATTCCTGATTTCCGGGGCAAAGAAGAATATTTAGATAAAATAGCCTTTTCAGGTGCAGACATTATAGGTCATAATATAGAAACTGTACCCCGGCTCTACCCTCTGTTGAGAGAAGGTGCAGATTACCGTTGGTCCCTTAGGGTTCTAAGGATAATTAAGGAGAGAAGTCCTGCTGTCTATACAAAATCTGGAATAATGCTGGGTTTAGGAGAGACCGAAGGAGAGGTTCTTGAAGTTTTAAAAGATTTAAGAAAGGTTGGGTGCGATTTTCTAAGTATAGGCCAATATCTTCGCCCTACCTCAAGACATTTCCCTGTAAGGGAGTATGTAGAGCCTTACCGCTTCTTGCATTACAAAGATATGGCTCAAAAATTGGGATTTTTGCATACAGAAAGCGGTCCCTATGTGAGAAGTTCATATCTGGCACCAAATTACTTTAATAAAAGTCTATGAGTTTAATCTACCTTTTATTAGTATTCACGTTGGTTCCTATGTTAGAATTGTATCTTTTGATAAAGGTAGGTCAGTTCATAGGGGCCTTTAATACTGTATTGTGCATTATCCTTACAGGAATTCTGGGAGCCATTGCTGCTAAAAATGAGGGCCTCCGAGTTTTGAAGAAATTTCAAGAGGATATCTCCTCCTTAAGAGTGCCTCAAGACATAATTTTAGATGGTATGTTAATTCTCGCAGGAGGCATCCTCCTTATAACTCCAGGGTTCATTACTGACCTCCTGGGGTTTCTATTGGTTCTCCCCTTTACCAGGCCTTTTTTTAGGTCCTATTTGGAAAGGAAGATAAGAAGGCTTTTGGAAGAGGAAAGCATCACCATTTATCGGCTCTGAGTCTGTTCCCAAAATATGCTCAAGATAGACGCAAGTTTCTTGGAAGGCGGAGGTCAAATTCTAAGAACAGCCTTAAGTTTGTCTATCATCACTGCTAAACCCATAGAGATTTATAATATCCGAAAAAAAAGACCCCAACCAGGGTTAAAACCTCAGCATCTAAGTATCCTTAGAACATACAAAGAATTATTGGGTGCAAAGGTCGAAGGCGACTATTTGGGCAGCGAACATATACAATTTTTTCCTGCCTCTACATTGCTTTCCAGGAAATATTTTCTGGATATAGGAACCGCAGGTTCCATAGGTTTAATTTTGCAGAGTTTAGTCTTGACTTTCAACTTTATAGTCAAAGAGGATATAGAGTTGCGTTTAAAAGGGGGCACAGCAGGGAAATGGGCTATACCCGTAGATTATTATCCCCAGGTAGTATTTAAGACTCTCAACATAGATGCACAATTAAGGATAATAAGAAGAGGTTATTATCCTAAGGGTGGAGGTGAAGTCATTCTAAGATTTAAGCCCCAGAGAAGCTTAAGGAAAATAATTTTAGATAAATTTTCTCCTCCCCAGAAGATAATTATCTCCAGCATAGCCTCCTCATCTCTTAGATCTAGAAATGTAGCCCACAGGCAGTTAGAGTCTGCCAGAAAGGCTCTCGTTGCTTCTCTAAAAGAAATCCCTTTGGAAGAGAGGGTAGAATATGTAGACACCTTAAGCCCAGGTTCAGAAGTAAATATCTGTTGTCCGTTAGAGTCAGGTTCCATCCTCTGGGCCGACAGTTTAGGGGAAAAAACAAAGCCCGCTGAGGAGGTAGGGAGAGAGGCAGCCCTCAAACTACTTTCTGAAATAGAGAATCAGGCCTGTGTAGATTTACATTTCGCAGACAATGTGGTACCCTATTTGTATCTGTTGGGAGGCAGGGTTAAAACCTCTCAGATTTCTATGCATACCCGTACCAATGTCTGGGTGGGGAAGATTTTTTTTGGAGATATTTTAAAAGTAGATGAGTTTGAGAAAGTTCTGGAGGTAGAAAAAGGTGTCTGGAAGTAAGGTTTACTTTTGCAGGGTCCAGCCTCAAGAAAATTTTAAAAGCCTAGGAGAGAAACTTCTGAGGTTAGTTGAGGCCTCAGGCTTATTTAACAAGATAAAGGATAAAAGTTTGATTGCCCTAAAGGTCCATTTTGGCGAGGATAAATGCACTACATTTATAAAGCCCCCGATATTCCAGAAATTGGCGCAGGAATTAAAGAGGAAGAATTACGTTTCTTTAGTAGAGACAAATACCCTCTATTATGGGAGACGCATGTTTGCACCTGGCCACATAGAACTTGCCCATCAGCATGGTTTTGGGAAGTTAGGCCTTCCCATAATCATTATGGATGGTTTAAGGGGGGAGTATTCTTTTGGATTAGAAGCAGGCCTTAACCATTTCAAGAGTTTGAGTCTCGCAGGCATGCTTCCCCATTGGGATTGGATGATTTTCTTAAGTCATCTTAAAGGACATATGCTTTCAGGGTTTGGGGGTTCTCTAAAGAACATGGGTATGGGGTGCGCCTCTAAAGAGGGCAAGATTAAGCAACATTGTCTTATATCTCCAAGCATAAATGATAAGAAGTGTCAGAGATGTAGAATATGCATAAAAATCTGCCCTGCAGGAGCCATAAAGGAGGATGAGGGCAGATTATATATCGATTCCTCTCTTTGTACAGGATGCGCCCAATGTTTAGCTTATTGCCGTTTCAAGGCTATAAAAATAAACTGGTCTGAGGATACATCTATATTCCAAGAGAGGCTCATAGAATATGCCTGGGGTGTGAAGAAGGTTTTGAAAAATTCCTTTTATGTAAATTTTCTTCTTTCCATAACTAAGGAGTGTGATTGTATGTCGAAAGAAGAAAAGGGAGTGATACCTGATATAGGTATTATGGCTAGTTTTGATCCCTTGGCGTTGGATAAGGCCTCTGTAGATATGATAAATAAGGAATCTGGTAAAGACCTGTTTAGAGAACTTTATCCTGAAGTAGATTATAAAATCCAATGGGATTACGCCCAACAATTGGGCATAGGAAATCTTACTTACCATATAGATGAGATATCCTAAGTTAGTCTGCTTCTTATCAGACTTTGGCCAGGACAGTATCTATGTTTCCCAGGTTAAAGGGGCAATTCTTAAGATATGTCCTCAGGCCAGGATACTGGATCTAACCCACAATATTGGCCCCCAACAGATTATAGAGGCCTCATTTCTTCTTAAGAATGCCTATTCCTTTTTCCCTGAGGGATGTGTATTTCTGTGCGTGATAGACCCTGGAGTGGGAACCTCAAGGAAGATAATATTTGCCCAGACTCTGAAATATTTTTTTATTGCTCCTGACAATGGCCTGCTTTATGAGACTCTAAAGATTCAGAAGATTGTAAAGATTATCTCTGTAGAGAATTCCAGATATTTTCTTAAAGATGTGAGTTCCACTTTCCATGGAAGGGATATATTTGCTCCGGTGGTGGCCCATTTTCTTAACCTGAAAAATATTGATGTATTCGGTAAAAAAATTTCTTTTAAAGATCTTAAGGGCCTCAATATACCCCAACCTGTGATTGGTCCTCATGCCATAGAGGCAAAAATTTTACATATTGACAGATTTGGAAATCTGGTGACCAATCTTTGCCGCAGGGATTTTTTGAGATTCATGAAAAATAGAAGGTTTGTGGGTTATCTTAGAGGAAGGAAAATAACCAGGTACTGTACACATTACGCACCAGAGGAGAAGAGGCCATTTTTTATTATAGGAAGTTTCTCTGCCCTGGAGGTTTCTTTAAGCAGGGGTTCAGCCGCTTCTTACTTTGGGGCCAGAATTCAGGATACCCTGAGGATAAAACTTATATGAACCCTTATATTCGTTGGCGCAACACTTTCATAAACAAACATTTTCGCTTTCTGGCAAGGTTTGTGGGTAAGGCCCTGAGTGAATACAGTATGGTCCAGGATAAAGACAAAATCTTGGTAGGCATCTCTGGAGGAAAAGACAGTCTCAGTTGTCTGCATCTATTGGATTATCATCGCTCCAAGGCCCCTTTTAGATTCGAAATTATAGCCTGTCATGTAGATTTGGGATTTTCCCAATTTCTAAAGGAAGGGCTTAAAGACCATTTAGAAAGATTCGGTTTTAGTTATGTATTTAAGGAGGAACCTCTGCTGAAGGAAAAGGAGTCAGGTTCCTTTGGCTGCTTCTGGTGTTCTTGGAACAGACGAAAGATACTTTTTAAGACCTGTAAAGAATTTGGATGTAACAAACTGGCTTTGGCCCATCATCTCGATGACATTATTCAGACTACCCTTCTTAATCTTGTCTTCCATGGAGAGGTCTCTACCTGTCCTCCATCTCTTGAATTCTTTGGAGGCGACCTAAAACTGATAAGGCCCCTATGCCTTGTAGAGGAGGAGGATCTTAGAAGATTTGCCCGGAATCTTGGACTGCCATTTTCTGATTATAAATGTCCCTATAAGGATAATGTTCAGCGTGATTATATAAAGGATTTCATTGAAAAATTATCCAAGGATTACCCTTATATTAAGGCCAACATCTTCCGCAGCCTCAGGAGGATAAGAGAGGGTTATTTAGTATAAAGATTAGCAAACTAAACAAAATGACCGTGTCAAATTGTACAGTTTGGATTTATTTTTGAATAAAAGGCTTGATTTTTTGGGAGGTTTTAGGAAAATAGAGCAAAAAGGAGGTGGCTGATGGTAAAGGGGTTGGTTCTACTTCAGTTATTAGCAGGAGAGGAGAAGAAGGCCATAGGCAAGGTTAAAAAGATTAAAGGAGTAAAGAGTGTAAGCGGTGTTTTCGGTTCTTGGGATGCGGTAGCCCAAGTAGAGGCCAAGGATATCGAAGAG
>CAYNIO010000035.1:0-11333 GCA_964397495.1 uncultured Planctomycetia bacterium | reverse complement strand
CTTTTCTTCATACGTACATCTCTGCGCCCAGCAGGAGTCGAACCTGCAACCCCGGGATCCGTAGTCCCGTGCTCTATCCAATTGAGCCATGGGCGCAAGATGCCGTCCTCAATATTTATAAATTTTATCAGGGTATAAATAATTCTCAAGGAAATAATCTCTATCCTTCAAGAACTAAAGTCATGCCATCGTAAGAAGAAATAACCTCCACTCCTGTGTTATCAGATAACTCCTGAGCAATTTTACGGGGGTCGTTCCTAAGCATAGTCATACCGAAATGGGTAAGGATTGCCTTTTGGGGTTTTGTCTCTTTGATTATCCTGCGGGCATCATCAAGGCAAAGGTGAAGATATTGCTCTCTCCTGTTAAAAAATACTAGATTTATTACCATAATCTGGGCCTTATAGGCAGGAATTAACTCTTCAAAAAATCCTGTGTCTGAAATAAAACTTATCTTGGTATATCCTAAATCGAATACCAAACCGAAAGTTTGCACACTGTGTTTGTTTTTGATGGGGGTAGAAAACGTCAGATCTCCCAACTTATAACTTTTGCCTTCCTCAAAAATTTCTATCTTCCGAGGAAACTCTCTTATGTATTTAAATATTACTGGGTCCTGCTCAAGACAGTCCTGAGGACAGAAGACAAATCCTCTCTTTTTAAATCCGCCTTCAGTCATAGCCTCTATCATTACATTTATGTCGTTAGAGTGGTCAAGATGTCTGTGGGTAAGAATACAGGCGTCAAGTTTAGTGGGGTCAAGGGGAGGACGAGACTTAACACACCTCACCAAAGCCCCTGGGCCGGGGTCAAGTATAATATCCTTTCCTTTAAAATGAAGCCATAATCCTCCTGAAAAGCGCAGTTGCTTAATCATTACAAACCTTGCCCCTGCGGTCCCCAGGAATTTTACCCAATCAGAATCTGATAAATCCCTCTGCTTTTTTGACACTTACGCCTACCTTTTTAAGGTCTGCAATATCCTTGAAACGGTTTTTAAGGCGATATGAAATAATCTTAGAAGCACTCTCCAGGCCCACTCCAGGAATTCTTATAAGAATCTCCTGAGGGGCTTTATTTACATCTACAGGAAAAATATCTTTGTTTTTTAAGGCCGAACCCATCTTGGGGTCAAAGTCTAAGACGAGGTTGCCTGCATCATCATAGAGAAACTCCTGATAATCAAAACCGTAAAGCCTTATGAGAAACTCTGCCTCATAAAGCCTCCTCAATCGCCTTGCATTACAAGCAGGAAGGCTTTCCAAAGGCGTAGAACCCACAGGAAAAAAACCGCTGAAATACACTCTTTTAAGACCCAGCGTCCTTATAAGGGTCTGTGTAGTCTTAAGTATGTCCCTATCTTTTTGATTTTTTAAACCCACTATCATCTGGGTAGTTACTCCTGACTTAAAAAACCCTTTCCTGTGCCATTGGGAAAGGATATACAGTTTTTTTAGGATATCCGAAAATTTCTTAGAAAAAGATATGTCTTCTAAAAAAGATTTATTGGGTGCCTCTATATTCACAGAAACTCTGTCAGCAAGTCTTAAAAACTGAAGTATAATCTCGCTGGAACTGCCAGGAAGTATCTTGCTGTGAATAAAACCGTGATAATTAAACTTTCCCCTTAAAATCCTTAAGGTCTCCAGAATCTTCTCCTGCATAAAATCCGGACTCTTGTATACTCCTGAAGAAAGAAATAAGCCCTTTACTTTGCCCCTTTTGTAGAGTTCCATAAATACCTTAGCCAGGTTATAAGGCTTAAAATAAAATCTGGGAGTATTGCGGTATCTTCTGTTAACGCAATAGAGGCATCCGTAATCGCAAAAATTAGTCTGTAAGACCTTAAAGAGGCAGAAGTGATTCTCCCTCAGAGAAACAGGATAAATAAAATCTTCTACATCAAAAAAACACTGCTGATTAAGAACCTGATGAAACCCCAAACCCATCAAATCCTCCGACCTCTGTTCCTAAAGGATAAATCGCTATAGACCTTTATGCCACTCTCCCTGAAAAGGAAAGTCAACAAACCCTCTCCCCTTTTTAATCTATTTTTGAACGTCCCATCATAAACCTCTTCCACCCCGCATAAAGGGCTGTATTCCTTCAAAATAGCCTCTTTTATATTCCAGGATTTAGCCATCTTAAGAATTAAATAACAGGTTTTCTTAATCTGAGAGGTGAAATCTTTTCCCTCTCGGGAGACAATCCTGGCCTGACCCTTAAAAAATTCTCTTGCCAACCCCATTATCTCCACGGGGCTACGCGGCACACCTAAACCTGCTAAAACTTCAGGACACACAGCTAAAATATTACGAGAAACAACAAAATGCGATATTAATTCTTTATCCTTAAGGATGCGACCGTCGTATCTACACTTTGCTCCCAGAAGACAAAGACTTACGAAAACAGCCTTACTCACCTAACCAGATTTTTCTCAATTCCTCATTAATACTCTTTATCTCTGCGCTGCCCAAGTCAAATTTATCCTTAACTTCGCGGGAATTTCTTGCAGGCAACAATTTAATGAAAAACTTTTCTACACCCCAGCATGAACCGCCCAGAGATTTTATTCTCTTTGCTAAACCCTGGTCATTAGTTACCACAATTATGCTCTTGGGATTTTTATAACTTCTTGCCAATTTCTCTATAAGGTCGTCTGCGCTTTCTCCTTTGGAAAACATTACTTTAAAGTCGGATTCTTGAGGATGGTCGGGAATATTATCCTGTCCGTCAAAAACTATAGCAAGATTTGCCTGGTGCTTTCTGAAATGATAAACCTCAAGTAGCCTTAAAAGCTTGGTGCGAGAATCTCTTAAAGTGCCGGCTTTAAGTTGAGGCAAGGAATTTATTATATTGTACCCATCGAGAATAAAATATGACATAAACTAATCCTCCTAAAATCCCTATAAGAGAATAGAAGAAAAATACTGTCAGGGAACAGGAAAAGGAAACTTCCTTTCCTATGCCTACAAACCTTAGAAAATATATTAATGCAACGTCTCTTGTACCTAACCCTGCGATGGTAAGGGGCAACATGCTTATAAGGTTAGCCAACGCTACCAATCCCACAAGAGAAAAAAAATCTGTTTTGCTATGAAAAGCAAAAAGAAGAAGATAAACCACAACCACCGCTCCCACCTGAATGAAGATGGAATATACAAAGCTCTTCAGAAAAACCTTGGGATGCTCGCGGAAAAAAATAAATGCCTCTTTTAATCTGTCCACCTTGTCCTTAAATCGCTGAGGAAGCAATTTCTTAAACAAAGATAGTGCATAAGGCCTCCACATCATAAAAAGAGACATTCCTACCGCGAGGGAAAAACCCAAGGTTATATACACTATCTGAGGGTTCCTTAAAAGCCGAGAGTTAAAAAGGAAAGAAAATATGCACACGCAGGACAAAGCCAGGAAGCCGCTAAATCTATCTAACACCACAGAGGCAAATATATGAGGCGAGGAGCGATTCTTCCCGAAGAGGGTTACGGTACGGAATAAATCCCCTGCCAAGGTGCTGGGAAAAAAAAGGTTAAAGAATAATCCTGAAAAAAAGGGGAAGCTCAGATGCCAAAAACTCGTCCTTATGCCGCAAGAACCTATAAAAAGCTGCCACCTTTTTATACCCAGAAAATGTATTCCCAGCATAAGCAGGAATGCCGAGGCTATAAATCTTAAATCTGAATCCTTAAAACGGGAAAGTATCTGAAAGAAGGGGATTTTCTTAAAAATAAACAATATCAGTACTGAACCTACAACTATTCTTAGAAAAAAAGAAAAAATAATTCTGGTTTTAGTACTCCCCATTACCCTTAAGGGTAGGCTCTAAAATAGGAAAGAAACCCAGATACTGCCTGCGCTCCTTGGGCACAGGCAACTACTATCTGTCTTACGCTTTGAGAACGCACATCTCCGCAGGCAAATAAACCCGGGGTTTTAGTCATCATATTTTGGTCGGTAATAACAAAGCCCTGTTCGTCCCTTTCTACCAAAGAATCATCTATTTGGGGAAGCTGGGGCACCCTGCCTATGCTTATAAATACACCCTGAACTTCTAAAATCTTTTCTTGATTAGTATTAACATTCCTCACTACCAGTTTTTCCAACATCTGGGAACCTGCAAACCTTAAAGGGACATATTCTAATACCTGTTCTATATTAGGAGTATGATGCAATTCCTCCACCAAGCCTTTAAAGGCCCGAAAACTATTCCTGCGGTGGACAATATAAACCTTCCTGGCTATATGGGAAAGATACAGAGCCTCCTCCACAGCAGTGTTGCCTCCACCTATAACTGCCACAGTCTTATCCTTGAAAAAATATCCATCGCAAACAGCACAATAAGATATGCCTTTGCCTCTAAATTCTTTCTCTCCCTCTACATTGAGGGAACGCGGCTGAGAACCTGTAGATAAAATCACCCCCTTAGATGCATACTGAGATGCGTTAGTCTTGACTAAGAAATTACCTTCGCTGAAAGAGACAGAAATTGCCTCATCCATAAGAAAAGTTATTCCGAACTCGTCAAGATGCTTTTTAAAACCGTCCAATAACTCCTGGTTAGAAACCTTGCCTACACCTGGATAATTCTCTATATGAGGGGTAAGCAGAATTTGCCCCCCTAAAGAAAATTTCTCTAAAAGCAAGAAATCAAGGCCTGCCCTCCTGGCGTATATTGACGCACTTATTCCCCCAGGTCCAGCCCCAATGATAACTAAATCCTGCATCTTAGACCTTCCCCTCTGCTACCAATTGGGCAAACCTCTCAAAAGACCTGTCGTAAGTGCGCTCTACACTTTCAGGAAAAAAACAGGCAGGCAATTCCCTCTGGGAAAGATGGTACCGCAAACATTCGCAACAGAGGCCTTTTTTGTTGCAGGGGCTATAAGAACAATTACAATGCTCCAAATTCTTCTTGGTATTGGGACACTTTCCCATTTCTAAACACCTCTAAAAGCCTCTTCTTCTCTTTTCTACGCGCCCTCCAGGGAAGGTAATCTATAAGTAGCCTTCCATCAAGATGGTCTATTTCATGTTGGAGGCACACGCTTAAAAGCCCTCGGGCCTTTATCTGGAGGGGTCTACCCTCCTCATCCAAAGCCTCAACTCTTATACTATCAGCGCGCTTCACCCTAACTAAAGTCCCAGGGAGGCTCAAACATCCTTCCTGAAATTCTATCCTTCCCTCTTTCTCTGTTATGCGGGGATTTATTAATTTCAAAGGGTTATTCCCCAAATCTACAACTATCATCCTCTCCAATAATCCCACCTGGTTTGCTGCCAGGCCTATACCCCTATGATCATACATAATCTTCAACATCTCGTCTAAAGTATCCCGCACCTTCTGGTCAATGATATCTACTTCCCTGGCTTTCTTTCTTAAAATGGGGCTACCGTAAATATGTATTTTTAACGTTGTTTCTCTCATCTAATTCTACAAAAATAGTCTTAAGAGAAGATAAATCTTCATCGTCCACCAAACCATAACAGAGGATTATAATTTTATCCCCCACTTCAAAAAACCTTGAAGCAGGTCCATTTATGCATATCTCTTTAGAGCCACTCTTGCCCTTTATAACATAAGTTTCAATCCTGGCGCCATTATTAAGATTCAATACCTCTACCTTTTCTTGAGGGTTGATATGCGCCTTCTTGATAATATCCTCATCGATAGTGATGCTTCCTTCGTAATAAAGTTTTTTCTCAGTTACTGTGCCTATACTTATTTTACTCAGAAGAAAACGGCGCAATTTCATCTTCTCAAAGCCTCCAGAATCTTTAAAGCAAAATCCTCTGCAAAATCAGGCCCAGAAGCGGTAATAATATTTCCATCTACCTCCACCGGCATCCCTGTAAATTCTGCTCCCTTCTCCACAAGTCTGCCTCCTTCAGACGACCAACAGGTGGCTTTTTTCGAACTTAAAACACCGGCATTGGCAAGTATAACTGGAGCAATGCATATAGCGCCTAAAATTTTCCCTTTAGACAAAGTTTCACGGGCTATCTTATGCGCCTGGGGACTATCCCAATACTCCTTAGCACCTATTCCTCCCACAAAAATAACTGCCTGGAATTTATCTACGTCTATATCTTCTAAAGTTTTGTCTACTTTAATCTTGGTTCCCACCATTCCTTGGGCTTGCCCTTTCCTGGAAGAAAAAACTTCTACATTATAACCCCTGCTTTCAAATATCCCTTTAGGTACCAATAACTCTTCGTCCCTGAACCCCTGAAAGGCAATAATCATACAAATACTCTGAGACCAGAGGCTCCCTGCCCATCCTAAAAGTATAAATCCTAAAACCGATATAATCTTAATTTTCCTCATCTGCCTCCTCCTTTTACCAACCTATAGGTATGCAAGGCAATCATCTTCTCCTCATCTGTAGGGATTACCATTATGCGGGGGGTCTTTTTAAGAAACTTACCTAAACCCCAGGTAATCCTCCTTATCATCCAAGGATTATTTTCTCCAATCCCTGCAGTAAATATTATAGCATCTACTCCTCCCAATATACAAATGTAGGCTCCTAAATATTTCCTTACACGGTATATGAATATATCTAAAGCCAACTTGGCTAACTTATTTTTATGAGCCTTCTTAACCAAAATTCTTATATCATTACTTACCCCTGAAACTCCCAGTAGACCACTCTCTCTATTTAGAATTTTATAAATCTCGGGAAGTCTTAGTTTCTCCTTCTCCATAAGAAATATTATTAAAGCCGGATCTATATCCCCACAGCGTGTACCCATAACCAAACCCTCAAGGGGAGTAAAACCCATACTTGTATCGACGGATTTACCATTTTTTATTGCGCTCATACTGCAACCATTTCCCAAATGGCAGGTAATGAGGTTGAGTCTGTTCAAAGGCTTCTTAAGAATCCTGGCTGCCTCCTGTGCTACATATTGATGAGACGTCCCATGAAAGCCGTATCTGCGTATACGGTATTTCTTGTAATACCTGTAAGGTATAGAATAAATATAGGCATATTCAGGAATAGTCTGATGAAAGGCTGTATCAAAAACCGCAACCTGCTTCACCCCAGGCAAAACTTTTTTACAAGCCTTTATCCCTTCTAAATTAGCAGGGTTATGCAAGGGGGCAATCTCGAAATTATCCTTTATAACCCTAAGAACCCTGTTGTTTATAATTAGAGGTTTGTTTATCTTTTGGCCTCCATGGACTACACGATGGCCTATTCCTGATATCTCATCCAAATCCTTCAAGATAGTTTTGTCTTTTAAAAGGTACCTAAACATATGCTTTACCGCCTGGTGATGATTTCTAACACTTGAACCTTTCTCACCTATCCTCTCAACCTTCCCTGCCTCTAGAAGTTTGGCCTCAGGCATAATAAAGAGTTTGTATTTTAAAGAAGAACTTCCAGCGTTTACTACTAATATTTTAAGACCCATGGTTATTCTTGAGAACGTATAGAGGTTATAGCAGTACAGTCTATAATGTCGTCTACGCTGCAACCCCTCGACAAGTCTGAACAGGGTTTATTTGCCCCCATAATAAGAGGGCCTAAGGCCCTTGCTCCGCACAACCTCTCAGTAAGTTTGTAGCAAATATTACCTGCATCCAGATTAGGAAATATTAAAACATTAGCCCTTCCCTTTAAAGGGGAATCTTTACATTTAATCTCTGCCACCTGAGGTACTATAGCAGAGTCTGCCTGCAATTCTCCATCCATATCCAGAGAAGGCTTGCTTTTCTTAGCAATCTCTACTGCCTCCTTTACCTTCTTCACACTTATCCCTTCTGCTGAACCCTTGGTAGAATAACTCAAGAAAGCCACACGTGGTTTCACACCCATAACCTTCTCCAGCAACTCCCCCGAAAGAATAGCAATCTTAGCCAACTGCTCTGAAGTAGGAAGAGGTATTATACCGCAATCAGCAAATACCAAAAGACCATTCTCTCCATAAAAAGCATTGGGGACTATCATAAAAAAACTTGAACATATAAATCCTGCGTCTTTATCCGCTTCCAAGCACTGAATAGAAGCCCTCGCCACCAAAGCAGTGGTGTTAACAGCCCCAGCCACAAACCCCTCAGCTTCTCCTAAACGAACCATCATAGCCGCGTAGAAAACCGGGTGGCTTACAATCTCTTTGGCTTCTTTAAATCCTGTGAGTTTAGATTGCCTTTGCTGGTAGAATATCTGGGCATATCTTGCAATCTTATTGGAATCAAGACTTTTGGGGGTAAGAACTATAGGGCGAGCAATTTTATGTTTCTCAAGGTATTGGGCTGCTTCTCTTATGCGTGGGTCTTCGCCTTCAGGCAAAACTATCCTTTTAGGGTCCCGTTTAGACTTCTCTCTAATGGCCTGAATTATATCCATACTTAACCTCCTATTATAAAATCTATATCTATAAAATCTCCAACAATATCCTTAATTACCTCTATCTTGTCTTTATCTTGGGGTCTTATCTTTACATTTATATCTCTAATCTGGTTGGCTACGGTAAAAGTATCTTCTTTAGATATCAAAGTGGGAAAGTTCGCCCTCTTAAGAAGGGAAAGAATTCTAAAATGGGGCATAATATCCTGGGTGAGTATCAATCCTGCAATATGTATGCCTATATTTTCAGAATTCAAAACCGCCAGTATAATGTCGTCTCTATCTCCAGGAGCAACAATTAAACTTCCGTCTCTTACCATACTTACCATATCGTGGGCAGTAACTGCCCCCACCAAAACATTATCTATCCTTCGGTTAATAAAAGACTCGCCGCTTACAAGACGGTAATCGGTTTCTTCTAAAATCTGAGACACACTTAATGCCAAAAGTTCTGGGTGGTAAGGCAAGACCCCTAAAAGTTTAACGCCCAACCGAGAAAAGCACTTTCCCAATAAAGATTTTATTTTGGATATTTTTTCAGGGAGGACTTTGTTGACAATGACTCCTAAAACCTCCACATTCATAGATTTAAAAAGGTTATAATTAAGCATAATTTCATCGACGGGCCTTCCCAAACCTCCTGAAGATACCAATATTGCCTTACACCCCAAAATGCTGGCTACATAAGCATTGGAATGGTCAAAGACAGAACCCACACCAGCATGGCCTGTGCCCTCTACAATGACTAACCTCCTGCCTTTAGATATTCTGTTGTAGGCATCTAGAATTTTGGTGGTAATCTGTTCTTTAAATGGAGAATTTATATATTTTTCAGTAAAACCCTTTCCTATAATTATAGGATTCATATCCCGAAGCGGAATTCTGAATCCGCAAACTTTCTCTATAAGGAAACTATCCTTGCTTACAATTACTCCTTCCTCTTCTATATACCTTTGGCCTATGGGCTTCAGAAAACCTACCCTCTTTATGCGCTCCTTGACATTCAAGATTAAACCTAAAGCAACCGTAGTCTTACCTTCATTCTGGCGGGTTCCTGCTATAAATATCCTGCGCATTTTCTTTTGGAATGTTAAGGAATAGTAAAAGGAATATTATCACAAAAATATTGATACTTCAAGAGCAAGAAGGACTTTTTTGGCAGGAAAGACCTTTGTTAACGAGAAGAGAGTCTTTCTTTTACAAGATTACTCACTTCCTGAGGCTGAACCCTGGGTCCTACCTTAGATAAGACTTCCCTCATAACCCTGCCCATATCCTTAAGGGAAGTGGCATTAGTCTGCCTTATTGCTTCGTTAACTATCTCTGAAAGTTCTTCCTGTGTTAAGGGCTCAGGAAGGTAGGCCTGGATGATATTTAACTCCTGCTCTATCTCTTTCAAAGCCTCCTTCCTTTCTGAAGAAACGAGTTGGTTTTTGAGCTCCTGAAGGCGCTTCTTCTGTTTCTGGAGCACTTTGAATACCTCTTTGTCATCGAGTTTCTCTTTCTTTAAATCCTTAGATAGATTCTTTAACTGAGCCCTCAGGAAACTCAAGAAATCAACCTTGAATTTATCTTTAGTTTTTAAGGACTCTATATAATCCTGGTAAATTCTATCTTCCAGCATAAATATTTTTATATCACAATTCAGAAATTCTTCAAGAATTCCCCTCTCTTTAACTTTAATTTGACAAAAAGGTCGGACTTTAATGTCAAATAAGGATGATTTGACCTTTATTTGCACAGTTGAAGAGCAACGAGGCCCTCAAAGGTATACTGCTGATTATCTCTCTACCGGGGGTAAGACCATAGATATCCTGTAAGAGCAAACCTGGCTTAGAATGTAAATCTAAGTGGAGGGGAATTTTTGCTTCTGGCGTTCAGAAATAATCTTTTCTGCAATTTCAGGAGGTACCACGGTATAATTCTTGAATTTCATCATTGCCTGGGCACGGCCGCTGCTCAAAGAACGAAAAGTTGTAGCGTATCCAAACATCTCTGCTAAAGGAGCCTCAGCACTAATTATCTTAATATTTCCTTTTGACTCAATATTTATGATTTTTCCCCGACGGGCGCAGATATTGCCTACAATATTACTTACATACTCATCGGGCACCATAACCTCCAGACTCATATTGGGCTCAAGAAGAATGGGTTTACATTTCATAAATGCTTCCCTAAATCCAATCTTAGCTGCCAACTGAAAAGCAATATCTGAAGAATCTACTTCATGGTAAGAACCATCCAGTAATGTCGCCTTTATATCTGTAACCGGATACCCAGCAAGGGGCCCTTCCTTCATGGCATCCTTCAAACCTTTCTCTACAGAAGGAATAAAATTCTTGGGAATTCTTCCCCCTGTAATTTTATCTACAAATTGAAAACCCTCTCCTGGATTAAGAGGGGCCAACTCCAGAACTACGTGTCCGTATTGTCCTCTGCCTCCGGTCTGTCTTATATATTTTCCTTCGGCACCAGCACTAGCCTGAATAGTCTCTCTGTAAGCCACCTTAGGCTGACCAATATCGGCATCGACTTTAAATTCACGTTTCAATCTATCTACAATAATCTCAAGATGTAATTCTCCCATTCCCCAAAGGATTGTCTCTTTAGTTTCTCCATGAATTTGAACCTTGAATGTAGGGTCCTCCTCTGCCAGTTTAGACAAAGCCTTGCTTAATTTATCCTGGTCAATCTTGCTTTTTGGGGTAATACTTAAACAAACTACAGGCTCAGGAAATTCCATACTCTCCAAAACCACTGGATATTGAAAATCGCAAAGGGTATCACCGGTGGTAGTATGATTAAGCCCCACACCTGCTACGATATCCCCACAAAAAGCCCTGTCGACATTGGTACGGTGATTGGCGTGCATATGAAGAATTCTTCCCACGCGCTCTTTTTTGCCTTTGGTAGAATTAAAGACATAAGAGCCGGCATCCAGGTATCCTGAATAAATGCGGAAGAATACCAGTTTGCCTA
>CAYNIO010000034.1:0-11488 GCA_964397495.1 uncultured Planctomycetia bacterium | reverse complement strand
TACATCCCTTTCTTCGCAGAAAGCCCTCACAATCTCTTGAGTCCTTTCGTTAGTGCAACTGCTAATTCCTACATCTATATACAATACCTCCATCTGGAATTTTAAAACCTTTCTCAACTTGCTCAAAATATGGGCACAACTTAGGCTGTCCTTCCCTCCTGAAACGCAGACCAAAATACGGTCTCCTGCCTCTATGAGGCTATACCTTTTTATAACCCTCTCTACTCTCCTTTCGTAATGCCTCAAGAAACAGTCTCTGCAAAATGGCCAGATTATCTTTACCTGAGCAGGTCTTTTACAGGCTACGCATTTCATAGGATTATTATACCAAATTTACTCCTTTACATAACTTGCTTTTTTATTATAATTCAGGTAATGAAAAAGAAGTTTGTATTAGATACGAGTATATTCGTCAATGCCCAGAGCATACGCCTCTTAGGCAAAGACCCCAAGGAGGCATTTAAGAACTTCTTGACTCGCGCAGAGAATAAGACCTCTTTGGAATTTTATATGCCTGAATCTGTAAAGGAAGAACTTTTGAAATTTATAGGTCCTCAGAAATTAGAGCCTATAAGATGCCTGCCTCCGCGCAGATATGAACTTAAAGTACCTGCCCTTTTCCTCTACGAACTCGTAGAGGAGATGAGGCTGCGCATAAATAAGGGCTTGAGAGTAGCGGAGAAATTTACCCGTAAGGCTATAAAAAACGGCGAAGAATCCCCCCTCATTCAGGGGCTGCGCCAAGAGTATAGAGTTGCTTTAAGAGAAGGTATCATTGACAGCAAAGAAGATATGGACCTTCTGCTCTTAAGCCGGCAACTCAAAGCAATTCTGGTCAGCGAAGACGAAGGCCTTAAGAAATGGGCTTCTAAATGGGGGGTTGAATGCTGGAACCTGAAGAATCTAACTCAGATAATCTGATATTCAGAGGAAATTAGAGATTATTTCTCTCATAAGATCCTCTAAAGTAATAATACCTATTATTTTATTTCCCTTAACGACACAGGCCATATTTTCATTCCTCTGCTGCATACGCGAAAAGACCTCGTCTAGACGCTCTGACCTTCCCACCTTCATAATGGGGCGGATATATCTGTGCCAGTCTGCACCGCTGTAGAACAAGTCAAAGACATTAAACAACCCTTGTAGCTTCGAATCTTTTATTACAGGATAACGTGTAAATCTGTATCTTCTAATCTTATTTAAAACCTCTTCCTGCGAATTCTGCCAATCCAGGGCTACCACCTTATCCCAAGGCACCATTATATCCCTCACTCTAACCTCCCCAAAATCAAACACATCCTCAATAGCTGAAATCTCGTCTTCCTCCAGTATCCCTTGCCTCTGGCCCTCTTTCAAAAGAAGGAGAAAATCTTTTTTAGTGAGTGCGCGCAAATCCTCTTTATTGCCTACAGCCCTGCGCGAAATAAAATCTGAAAATCTCTCTGCAATAAAAACTAAAGGAAAAAGCAATCGGGAGAAAATGTCTACAAATCTCCACATCCTCAGCGAAAAGCCTTCAGGGTTCAAGCGGGCTATTCTTTTGGAGAGAACTTCGGAGAATATAAGGATAAGGGGGCTGAGGACTAAAGTCGATACCAAAGAGGGGTTCTTAACCCTGTTTGCTATGAGAAAATATGTAAAAAGCGCAGAACAACTGACAACGCTGAGGTTGGTACCTATCAATACCACAGAAAGAAATCTGGAAGGCTTCTCCAAAATCTTAAGGATATATTTCGCACCCCTGGATACCTTCTCTAAATGCTTAAGGCGGTAATAATTAGCAGAAATAAAGCCTGTCTCTGAGCCAGCAAACAGCCCACAAAGAACCAAAAAGCCCACTACCCCTGCCAAACTTAAGAAAGAAACAAACATCATTCCACCTTAAGCAACAAACTGATTATCCTTTTGGCAGTCGACTTCTCCACCGTAATCTCGATATTTTTGTAGCTGCATCTCTGGCCTGACTTGGGTATCTCTCCCATAATGTCCAGGACAAAACCCGCGATGGTATCGAATTCTTCTTCAGGCAAATCAAGGTTTAATTTCTGGTTTACCTCCTTAATTGAAGTCTTGCCCCAAATTCTCCAGAGGTTTTCTCCTAAAGCCACGATATTCTTGCGGGGTGTCTCATATTCATCATAAACCTCGCCAAATATCTCCTCTAATACATCCTCATAAGTAACCAAACCTGCTGTCCCCCCGTATTCATCGACTACTATGCATATCTTCTCGTTCTTCTCCTTAAAAATGTTTAACAGTTCTGGTATCTTCTGGGTTTCAGGGACGAATATAGGCTCCCTTATAAACTTGCGAAAATCTATTTGAGGGTTTAGGAATACGTCTTTAGCATAGACTATGCCCACGATTCTATCTAAAGAATCCTCGTATACAGGAATTTTGGAATGCTTTATATTTCTTAAAAAACTCAGAAAATCATTCTGGGAAATGTCTATACCTACGCCATGAATATCTACCCTGGGAGTCATTATCTGAGAAACCTCTGTATCCTGGAATTCCAGAACTGACTTTATCATGCTCTTTTCCTGAGAATCCACTACACCCTGCTTTTCTCCTATCTCTAAAAGGGTATGAATTTCCTCTTCACCAGAAAACATCTTTTCCTGAATCCTCGACAACCCTAAAAATTCTAGGAGAATATCGGTAATCTTTATAATCATTTTTCTTAAGGGCCAAAAAAGATAATAGAAAAACTTAAGCCCGGAACAAACCCTTAGGCTAAATTTAGAAGGAGCCCTTAAGGCTATCGCTTTAGGTGTAATCTCACCAAACACTAAAAGTAAAAAAGTAGATACAGCAATGGAGATAAACAAGCCCCTGCCTTGGAAAAAATTTACCAAAGTGTCTGTAGAGATACTGGAGACGGCCACATTCACAAACATATTGCCTATGAGTATAGTCACCAGGATGGAGTGAGACTGTTTTAAAATCCTTTTGAGGGACCTCACTTTCGATGGAGGGTAAATTCTTTCCATTTTCTTCAGGGAAAATCTATTGAGGCTAAAGAGGGCGCTCTCTGACCCTGAAAAAAACCCTGAAAGGAATAAAAGTATAGCTACAGCAAGTATAGTATTTAGCATCTTATCTGCCTAAATAGGGAAAAATGATATTGGTCTGGAGGGTCTAAACTGTCTTCCATGTCGCAGAATAATTCTATCAAAATATATCGTTTTTTCAACCTTCCAAAACATTTTTCGCTTCAAATAAATATCTTATTTTGAGAGGCTGGGCGAGTTTTTTATTACAAACCTCCAATGCCACCTTTTGGAAATACCTGCATAAGGTATATTTATGCGGGGCGTGGAAATAATTTCATCTTTTTTTACACGCTCTCCCTGGGCAAAATAGAGCCTTCTTCCTTCTACTAAATCCTCCCCATTTAAGGATAAATCTATCTCCAATAGCCGGCACAATTTTCCTGGACCGCTTAGGAGTTTAGCAATCTTTAAATTTTTATTGACCGATTCAAAGTTCCTTAAGATTAGATTTTTGCCTTTCAATAGTTCCAAAGCCCTGATTAATACCCCTCCGGCCTGAGCCTTTTTGTGGCATACTACATTCAAACAATAAGTATTTATATGGACAGGGTAAATGTAAGCCAATCCCACCTTGCCAAAAAGAGACAAAGTCCTTTTCGTTCTTCCAAATCTTCCCACATGACAACCTAAATCTTCCCTGCCTCCATAGGCCTCGGTTTCTACAATCTTGGCTATAACTTCTCCTTTGCCCATCTTGGAAATCAAATATTTTCCCAGAAGGCGAGGTGCTACCTCTTTGGGATGACGAGCAAAAAAACTCCTTTTTAATCTTTTAAGGGAAGGCAGCAAAATACGCTCTCTCATCTTTAATCTTGATATGGCTGATATTCAGCCTTCGCATACTTAATAAATCTAGGAGGAATATAATCTGCCAGAAAAACCTCTCCTGCCTGATAAAATTCTACTCCCTCCTTGTAAGCGAAAGCAGATTCTATCTTTAAGACTACTACCCCACGCCCCTTCCTACTCCCTACGCTGCGAGCCTCCTGGGAAGTTTTGCTAAGATGGACTTTCTTCCTGCCCATAGGTTTTAATCCCTCTCTAAAAATTGACCCAAGAAAAGCCCTATTTGTGCCATGGTAGAGAATCGGAGGGGGAACTATCTTGGTGTAGTCGATGTCAATATCTATACTATGGCCGTAAAGGGCTCTAATTTTTCCTTTGCATATCTGAAATCTCCTGAAGGAAAAACCCTCTGTTAGGTTTTTAAGATAAACTTCGTCAACACAAGGAAATCTTCTCTTTAATACCTCCAATACCTTGCCCAAAGGAGCATACCCCCGTTTATCAATCTCTATGCCATACTTTCTGGGAGAGTGCCTTAATATGAAACTTAAAGATTTAGATATGCGCAAGGTGGCTGTTTTCAACGCTAACCCTGTTTCTGAGAATCCCTATGCCCTCAATCTCTATCTCTATAATATCCCCGATTTTCATAGGACCTACACCAGGGGGTGTACCTGTAGAGATAATGTCTCCCTCGTTGAGAGTCATCACCTGAGAAATAAAATATAATAAATACTGGGGGGAGAAAATAAAGTTTTTTGTAGTAGAGTCCTGTTTCAACTTTCCATTGAGGTAACTTCTTATCTTTAAACTTGAAGGGTCAAGACAAGTCTCTAACCATGGCCCCACAGGGCAGAAGGTATCAAAAGATTTAGCCCGTGTCCACTGGCCATCCTTCTTTTGAATATCCCTGGCAGTAACATCGTTAAGGCAGGTATAGCCCAGGATATAATCACCTGAAGATTTAAAAGTGAGGTTTTTAGCTCTCTTTTTCACAACCAAGGCCAATTCTGCCTCATAGTCTAATCTCTTGACCCCCCAAGGGTAAACTATATCGCCATTGTTGCCTACCAGAGATGTGGTAGGCTTAAGAAATATTAAAGGCTCTTTAGGTATCTTCATCCCCAATTCTCTAGCGTGGTCTCTATAATTTAAACCCACCAAAATAATCTTTGTAGGCTGGGCAGGAGGAAGAAATCTTTTGATGCTCTTAAGTTTTAAACTCTCCTTGCTTAATCTTATCTTCTTAAATGGCGACTCCTTCAATAACATAACCCTCTCACCCTCAATAGCCCCCCAACAAACTCTACCTCTGCGTAAGAATTTTATCAAACGCATAATTCAGGCAATCTCCTGCGTAATATTAGAAGCATCGCAAAATTGGCAATAAAAACCCAAAAAGCACTCTCCATAAACCCCAGTATAGGCAAAATAAATGCCACCATAACCAATGCACCCAGAGAAGAACCCAGGAGGTCAAAACCGTAAGTTAGAGAACCTATGCTCTCATCCCAAGAGCAAAGGAAAATCTTGTTAGCAAGGACGTACTGTAAACCTGCACATAGGCCTGCACTTAAAGGCATAACTAAAAACACAACACTCCTGCCCAGAAAATCCACAAAAGAAAAATTAGAATTCTTTAAAATAAGCACCAGGCAAATAAGCACTAAAGGGTATATTGCCACAAAAAACTGGGTTCTAATGTAGCCCCTAAAATAATTCATCTTAAACCTGCGTATAGCCCAGAAGGCCCCTACACTCAAACCCAGCATAAAAGCAGAAAATATCGCCCCCATCATATAATAAACATAACCGTAAAGAATCTGGAAAAAGAAAACATTCAGTATTTGAAAAATTATCTGAGAAAATCCTCCCAGGGACAAAGAAAATAAAATTACCCGACGGGGCCTAAAGTGCATAACTACCAAAAAAATAACGGTTAAAATACCTGCCATAATAAATCTCAATAAAGCAGGTTTAAGCCCTTTATAGGCCCTAACCCACAACCCCCGAAAATTTCCGCTCCAACGCACCAATTCAAGCCAAAAGCCTAAAGGATGCATAAGGGTATTTGTATCCTTAATCTTTAATAGACCCAAAGAATTGTAAAACTGCTCTAGCCTTAAAGCAGAAAGTTTATCAAAAAGGTAATACTCCCTAAAATAAACGGTCTTAATATGCTTTTTAGACAATTTCTTAAGAATCTCCCTGTAATCTTTAAGGATTAAATCCTTCTTATTTGCGGCTACAAATATCATATTTCCCAACGGATAAACAAAACTATCCTCAAAAACCTCGTCCAATGTGTTTTTCAAGACTTTGACCAACTTCAACAATTGGGGGCTCCAGTAATCCTGGGAGCCGCTTATAGAGAAACTAAAAACTCCGGGAGAACGAAGATGGGATTTTACCTCCTTGAAAAATTCCCGTGTATAGAAACGGTTAAGAAGAAGGTTTAAAGGCGAAGAGAGATTCATAATTACGGAATCATATTTCTTTAAATCTTTAAGCCTATAGTAAACATCCCCTGTAATAATATCTGCCTTTTCATAATGGCGGTAAAAATCTTCTTCTAAATACTTCTTAAGAAGCTTGAGTTTTTCAAAGTCAAGTTCTATACAATCCACCTTTGCCTGGGGATATTGAGAAATCTCCCCCAATAGATTCCCTCCAGAAGTGGATATCAAAAGTATATCTTTAGGATGAGGATGTTGCAGAAGATTAAGGTGCACAGCATATTCGGCATATTCCTTATTGGGCACAGAAAAACTCAAAACCCCATCCTCGATATACCCCAGTTCTCCACTCCTTCTTATAATCCAGGTATTAAGGTAGAAAGAATCCTTTATTTCCTCCAAGGTATATCCTTTAACCAAATGAGAAAACAATTTAATACTCAGCTTTCCTTTGGCCTCGGCAGACAAAAGATAAATCAAAAATAGAATTAAACCCAGATTTATCCAGAAAATACTTTTGCGGGAAAAAACTATACACAAAACTAAGAAATAAACCGCGCTCAACAGGCATATGCTTAGTACAAGCTCAAGGCCTGAGAACAAAGCCACCAGAATATAGCCAAAAAATATCCCCCCTGAAAATGAGCCTAAAGATTCTAAAATATAAGAAAAACTAATCTTTGTCTCTTTAGAAACCAAAGGAAGCATAAAGCATGAAAGGCCGAAACTAAACCCTAGAGTCAATCCCAGCATGGAAACACTCCAGAAAGAAGTAAAAACTATCTTGTCTACGCCTAGAATTTCTCCTATGCCTATGGACAACCACATCCTCAACAATACAGGAAAAACATAAGAGAATAGAACAGCTAAGGGAAGGAGTGTCCCTAAAGAAAGCAACCACCTCAATTTGCATCTTAACCTGCCGGAGATAAGAAAAAATATTATCCCTCCTGTTCCTATCCAGAAAAGCCAGAAACTCAGGAATATTCCTGAGGTAAGTTCTATGCCAGAAAATAGAGAAAAGAAAAGGCGCAGAAGTAGGATTTGAGACGAAGTAGAGATTAATCCTAATACAAAGGGGAATCCAAAAATAAGCCGTGAGTATTTTTTAGGGTAGGTATATTCACTCATAGATTTTTAAAGATTATACCATGTAATCTTTAAGCAAAAAATTGTCTCTGTAATATCTTGAAAACTAAGGGCTTAGAATGGCAGGTCACTTTCTTGAGGAAGAATTAATTCTCCCTAAAAATACATCCGCCCACCTGTTAAGGTGGGCGGAAAGAAAAAAATTAGAAACTTAAGATGTTACTTTTTCTTTTTCTTCGTTGCTTTCTTTGTTGCTTTTTTCTTTGTTGCTTTTTTCTTTGTTGCTTTCTTTTTCGTTGCCATCTACCACCTCCTTTTAAAGTTTGTTAAATTTTAAATACCCATTTAATAATTTAACAATATAAAAAAAATTTGTCAACACTTTTTATATTTTTTTTAAAAAAATTTTGAGGTTAGATATTTACCGAATAAGAATTGGAAAATAAGTTCTTGATGGAATCAAGAAATAATTCAAGAAGATGAAAAACCTTTAAGGATAATTTCACAAAAAAGAAAAATAAAATAAATGTTATTAACGAAACTAAAATAGTAAGGACTATCTTCCACGTTAAAGATATTTTCTTGGACAGCCAGAGAAGCGGAAAACCTAAAGGTCCAAATACAGATAACATTGCAATTACAAACAACGGATGTTGCCACCAAATACTCTTTTGGGGCCTGAGGCTCTTTCCGCAAAAAGGGCACCATAGAAATTCTCTCGGCCAACTGTTATTACAGGAACCGCAAACTATCCTCTTATCATTTTCTTCCATAGCAAACCTATCTAAATATTCCACACGCCTTCAATGGTCCTGGAACAATGAGGACATCTGGAGTCTATGAGAGTATTCTCCAGCACAAAGAACCCCTGCCTTTTTATCAGAACTTGTTGGCACCCAGGACAATAGGTATTTTCTAACCTGTGGCCAAAAATATTGCCTATATATACATAATTTAAGCCTTCCTCTCTGGCAATCTCTGCACACCTCTCCAAAGTCTCTGCAGGCGTAGGCGAAACATCTCTCATATGATAAGCAGGCCAGAAACGTGAAAAATGTAAAGGCACTCCTTGGCCAAGATTGTCCACTATCCACCTACACATCTTTCTTACCAGCTGAAAATCGTCATTGAATCCGGGAATGACCAAGTTGGTAATCTCCACCCAGCAAGATTCTTCTTTCATTACCTTCAGGGAATTAAGGACCGGTTCTAATTCTGCCCTGCAAAGATTCTCGTAAAATTGAGAACTGAAACTTTTAAGGTCTACGTTAAAACCTTTAACAAATTTACATAGCCTCCTGAGGGGCTCTTCATTTATATAACCATTAGTTATAGCGGTATTGAATATTTTCTTTTCATAAGCAATTTTAGATGCCTCATACATCAATTCATAGAATATTGTTGGTTCTGTATAAGTATAAGATATGGACTGACATTTGTATTTTATCGCAAGACGCACTACATCTTCAGGAGAAATATATTTATATTCTAACTCTTCCGGCTTTCTTTGGGAAATATCCCAATTCTGGCAGAATTTACATCTTAGATTGCATCCAGCGGTAGAGATGGAAAAAGCCCTCGATGCAGGCAGGAAGTGAAAAAAAGGTTTCTTCTCTATGGGGTCAACATGCCAAGCAACTACCCTACCATAAACCAAGGTGTAAAGTTTGCCTTCTCTATTTTCCCTCACCCCACACAAACCTCTTGCACCTTGGGGAAGAATGCATCTGTGAGGGCATAGAAGACACTGAACCTGCCCTTCCTCTAGAGGTCTATAAAAAGAAGCCTCTTTTATGGGAATATGCTTATACATCTATGTTATTATATTACAAAAAAATTACTTTTTAAAGCGGCAGTCTCTGCACCTTAAGCAACGCAAGCATTCCCTTTGGATAATTTTCTTGGAGTCCGCAAGGGCTCCTGTAGGGCACCTTATTATACACAGAGAACAATCTTTACGGGGGCACTCAAACCTGTATTTAGTAAAGGAAAGTAAACTCAGGATACTTAGAAACCCTCCTACAGGACAAATGTATCTGCACCAGAAATAGGGAATAAGAAGGGAGACGAATACCAATATAAAAAATAATGAAGCGAAATAAAAATCTGATAATATGAAAGCATATTTAGAAAAAGGAAGAAAAAGCACAACTCCATATTTCACAAATAAGAACACATAAACCAGGAAAAGAAATATCTTAAGTTTAGAGAGATGCCTATTAACATTCGCAGGCACCTTTACCTTGCCTGGAAAAAATCTATTAAGGATACCCATTAACGCTCCAAAGGGACACAGCCAACCACAGTAAAACCTTCCCCACAAAAATACGCTCAATAAAGAAAAAAATATGAATACCTTAAAAGACGATGAAGTTTCTAAAAAATTTGCAAAGGAATTTATGCTCAGGAAATACCCTTTGTAGAATCCGAAATATAAAAGAACCAGCAATAAACTTATATACCTTAAGAGGCTGCCTCCCCTAAGGTAAGAAAATATTGCTAGGGCAATGAGAAATATGGTAATGAAAAGAGAGAACTTATCCTGCCAATGGAACCATTTTGAATTTTGGCTATTAAAACTTTCTTTCTTTAAAATTGACTTTATCCTTGAAGACATAATATTTATTATCTTGACAAAACAACTGCTTGAGATTGTAGCCCCGGATATAGCATCGATATTCTTGTCCAGAACAAAAGAATTAGAAATATCTTTCCCTAAAAATTGCCTTAAAAACCTTGCTAAGGAGGAAGGCGCCACAAATCTTGCATCCTCTCTTGATTCCACTATCTCTACACTTCTTATCAAACCTGAGTTGTCTACGCATAAAAATATATTCGCCCCCCCGCGGAAACACTCCACCTGCGGGCATATATCCTGGGAATAAACACAGATACCCTGAAATTTAGGCGAGTCCAAAAGATAATGTTTAAAAGGCTGGAGTCTTATCCTAAAATTAAGTTTCTGTAATTCTTGAGAGGCAGGTGTACCTAAAGGGTAAGCATCAATTCCCAAAGAAAGAACGAAGAAAATAAAGAAAAATACCCTAACATTAACTCTGGGCATTCAAGACATTTATAAAATTGTTGTGGAGAATGCCATTTGTAGCCACATACCCTTTTTTGTGAATGTTCCACTGCGAACCATTCAAATCTGTAAATTTTCCTCCTGCTTCCTCAATTATAATTTTTCCTGCGGCACAATCCCAAGGAAGGTCATTGAATTCTATGACCGCATCGATTGTCCCCTGAGCAAGGAAAGTCAATTGTCTAACGGAAGACCCCATCATCCTTATATTGAATACCTCCCGAGAAATCTTCTCTAAAGCGCGAGACATCTCAGAGGGCCTATAACGGATACTGGAATCGAAACATATAGACGCTTCTTTGAGGTGAGAAATAGAAGAAACCTTAATAGAATCATTATTAAGGTAAGAACCCTCTCCCTTTTTTGCCCAATAGAGTTGGTCTGCAGAGGGAATATAAATCGCTCCCAAAATCACCTCCTCCTTAAAACACAAACCCACAGAAACCCCAAAGATATCTATGCCTCTTATAAAATTGTGGGTCCCGTCTAGAGGGTCTATTACCCAGAGATAGTCATTCCCCTTCTTGGGAGGCCTTTCCTCGGAAAGTATGCCGTGGCCAGGAAATTCTTCTTCAATCCTTTCCACAATCATCCTCTCTGCCTCTAAATCTACAGGAGTATAAAGATTCCTGTCCCCCTTACTAAAAAACTCGTTAGTTTTATAGAAATTATCCTTAATGAATAAACCCACCTCTCTCACCAACTCTTTAGAAAAATCAAGATAATCCATCTTAAGGAAGCGAAATTTTAAGAATCTTGTAATGGAGCTCGCCCCGGGGAACTTTTATGGCAACAACGTCCTCCTCTTTTTTGCCCAGAAGAGCTTGGGCTACAGGAGAGTTTATCCCTAATTTATTTTCCTCGATATCTGCCTCCTCGTCGCTTACCAGAATATAGAAGAACTCCTCCTGTGTATCCATATCCTTCAATAAAACCTTTACCCCAATACGGACCCTCTCAAGGGATATCTCCTTCTCGTCGATTATTCTGCTGCGGGAGAGTTTATCCTCAAG
>CAYNIO010000033.1:4045-12049 GCA_964397495.1 uncultured Planctomycetia bacterium | reverse complement strand
TCCTCAAGTTCTGCAATTCTCTTCTCTAACTGAGCCTGAGCTTCTTTGGCCGCCTCGTATTCTGCATTCTCTGATATATCGCCAAACTCCCTGGCTTTTGCTATACGTCTGGATATCTCTCTACGCTTAACCTCTTTGAGGTACTGCAGTTGCTCGTATAATCTCTCGTAGCCCTCAGGTGTAAGAAAAACTTCATCCGCCATCCTTTTAGACCTCCCTTTTATAAAGTTTAAAGAAAAACTTTATGTGTGTCAAATACCAACCAGATAATCTCTACAGAACACATTGTCAAGGTTTAGCACTAAATACCCATCAAGGCTCTTCTTAAGACGAGCCATTTCCATTACAGCCTTCCTTCCATACATTAACTCTAAATATTCGTGTTTTATCTTCCCTATTCCATGCTCTGCAGAAACTGTGCCTCCCAAATTTACACCGCATCTGCAAAATTCATAGATTAAACCTTGAATATTTACCTCATCCTCCTTGCTATGGGGAATTATATTTACATGCAGATGGGACTCTCCTATATGGCCAAAGAGATAATATTCAAGGCCAGACGAAGAAAGTTTATCCCTATAGAAGTAATACATTTTGCTGAAATTTTTAAGTGGGACGGCTATATCTACAGAAAATTTCTGGGAGTGCCTTAGCCTGAATCTCTCGTTAAGCATCTCTGGGAGTCTATGCCTCATATTTTTAAGTTTTTCTCTTATCTTGGGAGTATCGCCTATAATAATCTTATCCAAATCAAAACCTTTTCCTTCAAAGAAAGATACATACCTTTCTAAGAGGGCGTCTCTTTCCTCAGGCTCGACAAACTCTTCTAAAAATAGAGCCGTTTCTGCGGTGGGGGCGATAAAAGAAAATTCTTTGCTTAAAAGCACAAGGCTATTGTTATCAAAGAACTCAAGGCAATGGGGCAGAAATTCTCGTTGTTTTAAACCCTTAAGGCTATTGAAGTGCATCGCTACCTCTAAAACATCCCTCTCGTTTAGAAATATAAGGAAAGACAATGCCGCGTCTTTGCTCCTAAGAAGATTCAACTCCGCCTCCAATATTATTCCCAAGGTCCCCTCCTGGCCAATAAAGAGGTCTATTAAGTCCATATTTTTCTTTACATAAAAACCTGCATTATTTTTGCAGTTTGGCATCCTGTAAGAAGGGAGAACCAAATCTAATTCTTTTTTTCCCACTTTCCCCTTAAATCTCCTTCCTCTAAAAAAATACTTACCTCGAGGTATATCTAAAATATCGCCTGAGGAAAGAAGCACCTTTATTCTCCTTATCCATTTGCGAGTTGAGCCGTAGAGAAAACCGTTGGCTCCAGAAGCACAGGTGGAAATAGTTCCTCCCACAAAAGCAAGGGGCTCGGTAGGGTCGGGCGGATAAAAAAGAGAATGCTTATGTATTTCAAGATAAAGGTCCTGAAGGGTGGCGCCTGCCTGGGTCCTCACAAAATACAACTTGGAATGCGGCTCTCCTTCTATATCTATTATGCGATTCAAACCCTCTAAAGAAACTAACTCTCCTCCAAGAGGCACGCAACCGCCAGTAGTTCCTGTCCTCCCCCCTGAGAGAGTCAAGGGAATGCGATTCTTGGCATGTTCTTCAACCAAATAAACCAACTCCCCCTCAGACTGGGGGATGTAAAGAGAATGGGCTTTTCCTTCAATATTGGAAGTATCTTCCAAATAAGAAATAAATTCCTCAGCCTTCCTTTTCACAATCATAGGTGCAGTTATTATATTAGAAAAGGGGACAAATTCAAAAAATTATTGACAAGGCAAGCAAAAACCATATAATTTTTAATAGAATTTTTAAGGAGGAAGAAAAATTGGAAAGAGGGGTGGGAATCCACTTAGTTGCTGATTTTTACGGTTGCGAAGGAAAAATCTTAGATGATTGTCAATACATAAAAACAGTCATCGAAGAGGCAGCCCGCCAAGCCAAGGCTACTATCGTGGGTTCTTTCTCGCATTCCTTTAATCCTCAAGGGGTAACAGGCATTGTGGTCATTGCTGAATCCCATCTTTCCATACACACCTGGCCAGAACACAACTATGCTGCTGTAGATATCTTTACCTGTGGGAAGACAGTCAATCCCTACATTGCCTTCCAGTATCTTAAAGATAAACTCCATGCCCAGGAAGTAGAGATAAAACAGATAGCAAGAGGAACTCTCTTGGAGGAGACTTCTGCCTGCAGGATAATAGACAAACCCACCTGACTGGAATGTTTTTCAACCTTCCCAAGAAATTCTTTCTGGTGTGCGGAGAGGCTGAAGGTTATACTCCCCTCAATGCTTTTGACTGCGCCCTGCTCAAATCTGGCATAGGAAATACCAATATAGTAAAAGTCTCAAGTATTATACCTCCACACTGCAAATTCTCCCGTCCCTTAAAAATTTCTCCAGGAAATCTTGTGCCTTGCGCCTATGCCCACATCTGGTCTGACATACCGGGGGAGATAATCTCTGCGGCAGTATGCGCTGCTATACCTCAAGGAAAAGAAGAGCCAGGAGTAATTATGGAATTCTCTTCCACAGGAAGAAAAGACCTTGCAGAAAAAATAGTTAAAGAGATGGCTCAAGAGGCTATGAGCAAAAGGAAACTGAAAGTAAGAAGGATTTACGTAAAATCTTCACAACATAGGGTAAAGAAGATAGGTTGTGCTTTTGCAGGAGTAGTTTTATGGGTGTAACTAAAGGTTATTACCAATTTACAGAATTACACAAACCCCAGGTGGGGATAACTTTCTATGTAGATAAGGTGTTCATAGACCGCGATTCCAAATTCCAAAACATAAAGATATTCTCTAATAAAATCTACGGAAAAGTTATGAGTTTAGATAACATGATAATGCTCACTCAGAAGGACGAATTTTGCTATCACGAAATGCTCGTGCATGTGCCTATGTTTTCCCATAAAAACCCCCAGGATGTGTTAATTATTGGAGGGGGTGATGGAGGCACAGCCACGCAGGTTTTAAAACATAAGAGCGTGCGCAAGGTGGATATGGTAGAGATAGACCCTGACGTTGTAGAGGCGTCAAAAAAACATCTTAAGTTTTTATGCCAGGGTTTTAAAGACAGGAGGCTTAATCTCATCTTTACAGATGGCATAAAATATGTGAAAAAAACGACTAATAAATACGACATTATACTTATAGACTCTACCGATCCCATAGGCCCAGCCATAGGATTATTTGAAGCCATCTTTTATAAAAACTGCTTTTTCGCCCTTAAAAATGACGGAATGCTGTGCACACTCTCCCTCTCGCCGTTTCTCGACCCCCAAATTGTGAGAAAAATATACGCCAATGTAAAGAAAGTATTTAAAAAAGCTTTTCTCTATTGGGGAGTCGTCCCCACTTATCCAGGGGCTTTCTGGAGTTTTACCCTGGGAAGTAAAAAGTACCACCCCCTTAAGGATCTAAGAGCCGGGGATTTCAGAAAGAATAAACTGAAAACAAAATACTACAACCCTGAAATTCATAGAAGTTGTTTTTCTCTGCCTGCCTTCGTAGAAAAAATCATAAAATAGATGCCTCTATTCCTCGAATCAAAGAATAAAATTGCTTCCCCTGAAATTTTAATTACGGGGATCCCCCTCGACAAGACAGTGTGCTTTCTAAAAGGCACGGGTCAAAGTCCTCAAAGCTTAAGAAAAGCCTCTTGGGCTATTGAAGATTACAGCCCCCCTCTTAAAAAGAGTCTCAAGGATAAAAGAATATTGGACAAAGGCGACATTAACCTTAAGGGCTCTGTGTCCTCAAGTCTCAATCTCATATATAAATATGCCTGCTCTCTCCTTAAAAACTACCCTAACTGCAGATTTGTCTTCTTGGGGGGCGAACATACTTTAAGCATCCCCCTCATAAAGGCCTTCTCACAGTTCTATCCAAACCTCAACATCCTTTACTTTGATGCCCATATGGACTTAAGGGAAAGTTTCCAGGGAAGTAAATTGTCTCATGCCTGCACTTTAAGGAGAATCCTGGAGATAGAAAAAGTACGGAATGTCTATATCTTGGGTGCACGTTCGGGAACAAAAGAAGAATTCTATTTTAAATCTAAAAAATTATACAGAGTGCCTCTTAAGAGAAAAAGTCTAAAAGTGCTAAAAAATAGATTGCGAAAAAATAATGTTTATGTAAGTTTTGACTTTGACTTTGTAGATTCCTGCCTCTTAAGAAGCGTCTCCTGCCCTGAAGGCGCAGGGCCAGACCTCAACCAAACCCTCAAGATAATCTACACCCTTAGAGGCCTTAATATAAAGGGTGCTGACTTTGTAGAATATAACGCCAGGATAGACAAAAACCTTATAGACGGGTGTCTGTGCTCTAAAATTATAAGGGAATTTATCTTAGCCTGCCTTTAGATGCCAAATTTCTTCCTTAAGTACCTAAGAAAACTTGCCTCCGGCTCAAACTTGTTCTGAATTACCTCCAGCATAGCAAACAGAAGTCCTGCAAAATTGGCCTGGGTGGGATTCTTCGCAAAGGAAGAAAATTTTTTCCTTAAATGTGCCGGTGGGGGAAGTTCTTTCTTAAGGACTCCTCTCCTTTTAGCCTCCTTTATTATCTTGTAAGCCTTCATCAGAGAAGGCAGTTTAAGGGGGATATGGGCAAAGGGGGTGCGCCTGTGCCTGAACTTCAAATTATACCAATGGTCTACTACCTCCCTGCTATTTCTAAAACTTTTATGAGAAAATACATGGGGGTGCCTGTCTTTAAGTTTCTCATTTATCCCTTTAAGGACATCCTTTAAATCGAAAAATCCTTTTTCTTTAAAAATCTGGGAGATGAAGACTAAAATCAGAAATACATCCCCCAACTCTTCCTTGACTTTTTCTTTATTTCTCCTGTCTAAGGCATCGAGTAATTCGTAACTCTCTTCTAAAAGATAAGACTTAAGATTTGCCAGGCGCTGTTTTCTGTCCCACGGGCAACCATCCTCAGACCTCAAGCGCTCCACGATATTGACGAGTTCTTTAAATTCCTTCATCCCAGTTGTTTTCTATACCTCTCCCAGAAAAGGACATCCTTAAGCGCCCTCTTAGGAACACAGAGGTTGCCCTGAGAATCGAGGTAATACTTAATATTCCTCCTCAACCTCACAACTTTTGACTTCTGTGCAGGAAAACCCAGAGCAATCACTGAATCTATATCGAGGTAAGAGGGAATTTTTAATATCTTGCGCAAGGCCTGCCTCTGGCAGGAGGCTATCCAACAGGAACCCACCCCCAGACTCTCCAAAACCAGAAGAATACACATTACGCTTGCACCCACATCTCTCTGGTCAAAGGAATGGCTCTTGTGTTTATTCTTTAGGACTATTATATAAGCGGTGGGCCTGAATTGGGGTCCAGGCGTGCCCAAAGGGCGAAGGTAAGCTGCCCACTTTAAATGAGGGAAAATTTTATTTCTGGCTTGCTTCTTCTTTACCACAAGATACTCCAGAAACTGAAGATTACCTGCGGAGGGAGCAAATCTCGAAGCATCTATAGCCAATTTTATCAACCTTGAAGGAACAGCTTTTAATAGAAACTTCCTGAGGGTACGCCTCCTTTTTATGAGGGAGGAAACATCTCTATAAACCTTAAATTGCGTGGAGCCTTTACTTGAATTTAACATAGCCCTCAACCCTCAAATCCGGCCCCAGCCTCCTTGCCTCAACTTCCCTGAGCACAGGAATTCTGGAAAGGGGCAAATCCTTATCCACATTGATACTGGAAAGAGAATTCCTGCTTAACATTAAAGAGGGAGCAAGGTAAAATATTGCCTTGTCTACAAAACCTTTATCAAAAAAAGAACTGAATATACCCGAACCTCCCTCTACCAGAAGGTAAACTATTCCCCTCTGAAAGAGGACCCTTAATATCTCCTTCAAATCCAGCATCCCTCTCCTCTCTTCCTTTACAAAGAATACCTGCGCGCCTCTAACTGCGGACCTCAAACTTTTTTTCCTTGAAGAAGCAAATACCCAGACTTCACCAGGGCTTTTGAATATATTAAGATGGGGCCTCACCCTTAAATCCGCATCGACAATTATCTTTTTAGGGTAAGGAGGGCTGTCAGGGCAGAGTCTGGGATTATCCTTAAGAACAGTGTTTATCCCTACCAATATCGCTTGGAAGAACCTTCGTTGCCTCCTGTTGAAACTGCGTGAATGGGAAGAGGTTATCCATTTTGATTCGCCCCAGGATGTAGCAATTCTGCCATCGAGAGTCTGAGCAATCTTCAAAACTACAAAAGGCCTTTTCTTCTTCAAAGAAAGAAAATAAACCTCGTTAAGTTTAAGGGCTTCTCTTCTCAAAAGACCCACCTTGACTTCCACGCCTCTCTCTCTCAAAAACCTCACCCCCTTGGAATACACCTGGGGATTGGGGTCCAAACAGGAAACAAATACCTTCTTGATTCCCTCTTCTACTATTCTGGGCGCACAGGGAGGAGTTTTGCCAAAATGGACACAGGGTTCTAGATTTACATAGAGGGCGCAGCCACGCAGATTCTCTCTGGAGGCTTTAAAAGCCTCTGCCTCTGCATGAGGAAATCCCCAACCTTTATGAAACCCCTCGGCAATTATTTTACCTCTCTTCACTACCACTGCCCCCACCAGAGGGTTGGGAAAAGTGTAAGGAAAACCCCGCCGGGCAATGGCTAAAGCCCGACGCATAAAGTAAAGATCCTTAGAGGTATATTCTCTAGCCATAAAGTTCCCTGTGCCTTAATTTCAATTTTTCTACATAACGATAGGGAAGTTTAATTTCACCCATAAGAATTTTCTTCTTGGCTAAACCGTGGCAGTCTGAACCTCCGGTGATTAAAAGCCCGTACTTCTGGGCTAAGTGCATATAGTACTCAATTATCTGGGGAGAATGTTCAGGATAAAATACCTCTATCCCTTCTAAGCCGTTCTCTACCAGGTCTGGAATTATGGGGTCGCAGTGGGATTTAAAAGGGTGGGCAAGGACAGGAAGGGCTCTGGCTCTTCTCAAAATGCTTATCCCTTCCTGCGGAGAAAATCTGAAACGCGCCACATACCCTGGAGCCTTCTCTCCTATAAATCTGAGAAAGGCTTCCTTTAAGGAAGTAACTATTTTTTTCTTCACCAAGGCCTGAGCCACATGAAGCCTGCCTACTGCCGCCTGAGGAGAAACTGAAGAAAGTATTTCCTCAGGCTCAAGGGCGACGCCTAAACTCTTCAATTTCTGGGATATAGCGTATATTCTCTGACGCCTCTGCTCCCTCAAGGAATCTAAAATCCTGCAAAGTTCATTGTCATTGTAGTCAACAAAATATCCCAGGATATGTATCTCCTGGTTTTTATATTGGCAGGTAAGTTCTATACCGGGAACAAAATCTATACCTTCAAGTTGGCAAAACCTCTTACATTCATCCAGAGCCTGGACAGTATCATGGTCGCAAATAGAGATGCAACTTAACCCTAAAGACTTGGCACGTTGGACTACCTCTCTTACGCTAAAGGTACTGTCAGAAAAATTTGTATGGATATGCAGATCAGCGTACTTCACAGAATATATTCAAGAACCTTCCCACTTGGAAGGAGGAGCATCGTTTTTGGCAATGCTGTCTAAAATTCCGTTTACAAACTTCGCCGATTCTAAATCTCCGTATTTCTTAGCCAATTCTATGGCCTCATTTATAGTAACCTTGGGAGGAATGTCTTCAAGATGAATAAGCTCAAAACAACCTAACCTTAGAATATTGCGGTCCACGTAAGCCATCCTCTCCATATCCCAATTATGAGCGTAGAAAGAAATGATTCTGTCAATATCCTCTCTGTTTTTCAAAACTCCTTCAACTAAAATCTTGGAAAACTCTCTAACCTTGTCATCAAGATGATGGTATTTGAAGAAATCTTCTAATTGTTGGGGGATGTCTTGAAAAGAATTTATATCCAACTGATAGAGAAGTTTAAGAGCATACTCTCGGGCAAAACTCCTTTTGCGCATTACCTTTCAAAAAACGAATTACCAA
>CAYNIO010000033.1:0-4035 GCA_964397495.1 uncultured Planctomycetia bacterium | reverse complement strand
TGCCCGCTCCAGAGCCTGTTCTAAAGAATCAGCAGTTATTATGCCGTATATCACAGGAAGTTCCTCCTCTAAGCCTAACTGCACCAAGGAACGCGAAGTCTGAGAAGCTACGTATTCAAAATGAGGGGTATCACCCCTTATTATCGCTCCCAAACAGATTATGGCATGGGGTTTCTTCTTAGCCATTTTTTTTGCTGCTAAGGGAATCTCCAATGCTCCGGGAACCCATACGCAAATTACATCCTTTTCCTCTACTCCCTGCTGGAAAAGGGCCTGAAGGCAAGAATCAACAAGATTCTTTGTTATTAACTCATTGAATCTGGAGGCAACAATAGAAATCTTCTTCCCTGAACCTATGAGAGAACCTCTCTTCTCCTTCATTTTTCCTCTCCTTTCTTTATAGAATCCTCTAAAAGTATCTCAATTAAATGCCCCATTCTGTCCCTTTTGGTTTTAAGGTAATCAAGACTGTAGGGCGATGGTTCCACTTCAATAGGCACCCTCTCTACAATCTTTATTCCATATCCCGCAAGGCCTACAATCTTGCGGGGGTTGTTAGTAAGGAGTTTTATCTTCCTTACGCCCAAATCTGCAAGTATCTGAGCGCCTATGCCATAATCCCGCAAATCTTCAGGAAACCCCAAGGCGATGTTGGCTTCGACCGTATCCATACCCTCTTCCTGAAGTTTATAGGCTTTTATCTTATTCTTCAGCCCTATTCCTCTGCCCTCCTGCGTGAGATAAAGAAGTACGCCCCTGTCTTGGGAGCCTATAATCTTAAGGCTCTTCTTAAGCTGGACTCCGCAATCGCATCTTAAGGAACCAAAGACATCACCTGTGAGGCAAGATGAATGGACTCTCACTATCACTGGCTCCTCGATGTTTACATCTCCCCTTATCAGAGCAACTCCCAGAGTATCGTCCACCAAAGATTCATAAACACGAATCTTGAATTCTCCATAACTGGTAGGAAGAAATGACTCGCCTACAAAATTCACAAGTTTCTCCGTCTTCCTGCGGTATTCAATTAGGTCCTTTATAGAACATATCTTAAAATTGTGCCTTCTGGCAAACTCTAAAAGTTGCGGAACCCTGGCCATAGTGCCGTCATCATTTATAATTTCGCATATAACTGCTGCTGGATAAAGCCCTGCAAGTTTCATCAAATCTACCGAAGCCTCAGTATGACCAGCCCTCACCAGCACTCCCCCATCTTTAGCCTCCAGAGGGAAAACATGACCTGGCCTTATAAGGTCCTGGGGTTTGGTTTCAGGGTCTATAAGGGCCTGGATGGTGGAAGCACGGTCATAAGCAGATATGCCGGTAGTAGTCCCCTTCCTGGCATCCACAGATATCATCCAGGAAGTCCCGTAGGGATCTTGTGGTCGGGACTTCATCTCAGAGAAACTTCCCAACATAGGATGCAGATCAAGTTCCTCAAGCCTTTTCTTCTCCATGGGCACGCAAACAAGCCCCCGCCCTTCCTTTATCATAAAATTTATATTCTGTGGGGTAGCAAACTGGGCTGCTAAAACCAAATCCCCTTCGTTCTCGCGATTTTCGTCATCTACTACAATAACCATCCTTCCCTGCTTTAAATCATCTATGACTTCGAGTATGGTATTAAACATATCTGCCTCCGATTAGAAACTAATTATAAGATATTTCCTCTGTCCTAGCAACCAATTCTTTCTCTGGAAACTATAAGAATGAAGGAGCAATTACTCAAAGAAACCATCCCCAAAACCATTCCAAAACTGCAAAATTTAACTGGGGAAAAGTAGAAATACTGCCAAAGGAAAATAAAATTTGCTCTCATCCTTTCATAAAAGCCGAAATTTGAAAGCTAAGAACTTCTTAGTATTTATGAAGATGTAGACTTCCGCCGTTTAAATTTTATTTTTGATAGATCTTTAAAAATTTCTTTGAGCCCAGCTGTATTAACAAAGAAATTATTGGGATTATTCTTTAAATATTTTTCAATATCTTCCTTTTGCCTGTTTACTTTTGTACTATTCTTGAGTGGAGTCCAAATGAAATTATTAAAATAGACACCGTCCATAAATGAAAGATAATGAATAAATTTTGAATTTTCTGAATATTTTATAAATTCTATCGTTTCAACAATTTGTTTATCCTGAGCTCCGCCAAATTCTTTAATATGTTTTGCTTCTATTATGAAGAAATGATTACCTATTTTCAAAACAATATCTGGCTCTTTTTCTTGATGATCTTTTCCAAATTGATAAACAATATTGAATCTTTTGCAAAATAGCTTAAAAAGTCTTTTATCTCCTTTATCAGGTAAAAAATATCCCCGCTTACAGGTTTCGACTTCTTTAATAGTTTTTAAATGTTCATCTTTATTTAAACTAAGTATTTTGCTTGCCAAGTCTAATACTTTTATTATCCCAGCTGTTCCTTTTTTTCTGGAAGCTCCGCTATCATATAGAGCTTGAACAGTAATGTTTGAATAACCTAATTTGTCATATAATTGCCTTCTGCGTGAACAATACTTTTCTAATAACTCAGCCAAAATAAATTTCTGGTTTGGTAATTTCTTAAATACAGAAAAGGACATGTCTAAAGCCTTCCAAAATGCAATAAATTCTGTATATTGTATTTTATCAATGGAGGTTACGATTTTATAAATTTCATTAAGTATTTTCTTTGCGGCTTTTTTGTCTTTCTCGACCATCACACAGTAACTTATAATCAGTTCCCTTAATCTTTCTACTTTCTGGATTAATTCGTTATCTTCGATAATTACTTTATCAAATATGTAATACTCATCTGCTGCAGGTTCCGGATTTTTAAAAGATATTTGCCAATATTTTATATTTCTTTTTACCGCCATAGTGATAACCCCTTTAATTGATTAAAAGATTTAACAAAAGAAATTATACCCTCAACATCCTTTCTCTCAATTAAATTTTTAAATTCGTCTAGTTCATTATCTTTTAAAGCCAAAATTGGGAAGGTTTCTATCAGTTCTTTCGTCTGCGAAAGTCCTAAATACTTTCTTATATATTCACTATTTGAATATTTATAAGTTGTCATAAACTCACTATCGGTTTTCTCTCTAAAATATTCCAAAACTAAGTTAAAATGTTTTTTTAGCAATACCTGATCATCTTTTGATATTTGAGGATTAAAAAATATCTGTATCGGGTGTGTTCTATATCTTGACTTTGAAACCAAGACGCCATCTACTTCGAAGATTTCTTTGATCAAATATAATCCTGCTCTTCCGTCAAAACTACCTGTGTCAACAGTTCTAACAAAGAGGATATTTGACTTGATTTTCTTATAAAGATTGTCGTTAACATATATCACTTTTTTCTCGTACTCCTTTCCATTAAAAGCATTAGCATCTATAACCATAATCTCGTTATCCCCTTTGTTTTTCTCAACTTCGTCTATTGTTAAGTAATAAGAGACTTTTAATGGCTTAAAAGTTTTATATTGTTTGACAAATTCTTCAAATTCATTCCCTGCCCTAAAATGATTCCTAGGATTAAGGATATAGACCTTTTTTTGAATTTCTTTATTTATTTTCGTTCCTTCAAAAATTATTTTTTCTTTTTTGGGAAATTCTTTTCTTTCAAAAAAGCAAATGATAACATTAGTCCCTGTGAATTCAAAAATTTTTTTCTCAAAAATAAATGCTTTTTTAATATTGTAATACTGAAGAAAATCATCTCTAATTTTATTTGACACCGAAAATCCAAAAAGAAAATTAGAGGGTATAATGTAAACCATTTTTTTGATGTTATTTCGAAAATCATTTGTTAAAGCTAATTGATATAAATCTTGGTATCCTTCATTTAGTCCTTGAAAATACTCTAAATGCTTTTGTGTCTCTTTATGTTTTACAATATAGCCTATATAAAGATAAGGTGGATTAGTGATATGATAGACCGGTAAATCACTATCCAAAATAAAAGTGGGGTAATTTTTAATAGTATCTCTTTGGATAATATTTCTTTGGGCTATCTCTTTAGGGATTCCATATTTAAGAGCATTTAATATTGA
>CAYNIO010000032.1:0-12078 GCA_964397495.1 uncultured Planctomycetia bacterium | reverse complement strand
TTGTAGAGAGAATAACCACCGCCATTTTTTAAAGGGAGGACTTCAAATGACGTATAAGAGTACCCTACCCTGTCTTCACCGAAATATATCCCCTGCCAGAAATTCTCTGCTAAAAAATCACGGGGAAGCAATCTATTTAAGGTTGTATATCCGCTTATGGAAACAGAAGGATTATTTATGTAAAACAGACCGCACAGAGACCCTAACCACCACACCCACAGTATGAATTTAGCTCCTGCCTTTCTTGAGGGCTTCATAAATCTCCTTAACTTTTCTCTGGGCCTGAAGTTTTGTTTTTACTTCACCCAAGGCTTGAAGTTCTTCTATGCGGGAAAGAATTTCTCCCACAAGAGGCGAGGGGACAATCTTGAGTATCTGCATAACCTTATAGCCATCTATAAGTTTCTTCCTTTTCTTCTCCTTCTTATCCTCAAGCAGACTTCTTATCAACTTCAAAGTAATCCTTTCCTTGCGGGCCTTATCTTTAACGTCTACCCATTCCCCTTTGGTGGAACGCAGGTCAGCAATAAACAAGAATAAAATACTCAAAGACTCCTCTTTGGCATCCCTGCAGAACCTATAGATGGCGCGAGGGGTGGGGAATTTATCCTTAATCATAAATCCCGGCCTCATATGCAAGGATACAACCCTTCTCAAGAATTCCTTTTCTTTACCCGACATATGATAACGGTCGCATATACCCTCTACTATCTTTGCGCCAATGTTCTCATGGCCGTAGAATATAGTACGTTTGTTTTTTCGCTTATAAGCTTGGGGCTTGCCAATATCGTGCAAAAGGCAACCTAATTTAAGAAGTTGAAACCGTGTATGTAAAGAGGCTATCTCTTCATCAAGGTATATCTTTATCTTCTTGTCCTTCTTAAGGCGCCTGCGATAGAGAAGCTCCAGAGACCTCAATGCAGAGAGACTATGTGGCCAAACATTAAGGTGGTGGTAGCCTCCCTTTCCCAGATTCCTTGCCTTTTTAACCTGGGGAAAGAGTACATCTATAATACGCAGTTCATCGAGCAGGTAGATGTACTTATAAGAATCTTCAGCCGAAAGTATTTTAAATAATTCTTCCCTGAGCCTCTCTACAGAAACTTCTCTTAGACTACTCTTGATGCGCTTAATAAAGGCAAGGGTCCTCTCTTCAATCTTAAGCCCCAGAATCGCGCTGAGGGAAAAAGCCCTAAGTATCCTTAAGGGATCCTCCTTCAGAACCTCTAAGGAATTTACACGGATAATTTTCTTGTGGATATCTCTAAGGGCGCCCAGATAATCCTTAAGATAAAGATGGGATTGTTTCCTCAAGATGTCTCTTATAGAGATACACAAGGTGTTAATAGTAAAATCGCGCTTCAGCAAGTCTTCCTCCAGATCCTTCCCCTTAAATCCTGTAAAATCGTAGTGAAAACTAATGCCTCTCTTTTTTACTACTACGCGATAAGATTTAAAAAAATCATCAAGGACGATAACCTTAGATTTTACTTCTCGGGCAAAATCTCCAGCTAAGTTGCGGGTGGACTTATTTACGGCGAAATCAAAATCCGTAATAATCTTACCTCTCCTGAGGAATATGTCACGCAAGGCTCCCCCCACCAGAAAAACCTCTAAACCCCGCTTCTTGCAAAGGGAATTTAATACCCTCAAATAGGGTATGTGTTTTATGCGCAAATCAAAAGATTTAGCCTCCCGAGAAACCATAGCCTAATAATTATAAACCAATTTAAGAATGAGACAAACTAAGGATACAGTTATTTATCTAAAGGCAGGAATGCTTGAATAGCCTCATTAAACTCTTGGGAAACCACAGGCTTGCTTATAAAACCATCCGCACCCAAACTCCTCGCCTCAGGCTCCAGGCTTGTGTTTTTTACCCCAGTAATAATTATAACCTTGACTCCAGGATGCTTTTTCTTAATCTCCTTCAATATCTCAAGGCCCCCTATATCCTCAAATTGTATATCTAAGAAAACCAAGTCTATCTCCTCTCTTTCTAAGATAGGAAGAACATCTGTACCTTTAGGGGTGGCGATGACCTCTACGCCCCTTCTCTCCAAATACCTTTTAATAAACTTTATCAGATATTCCTCGTCATCCGCTACCAGAATCTTCTTGGACATAGTTTGTTTTTTAAAGAGTGAAAATCTTTGCTTCTAATTTCTGGGTATCGAGAATGCCTACGGTAGACCTCCCAGAAAGCCAGGCCCCTGTCTCACCAGGATTGACTAAAAGAATATTGGCCCTCTTCTCTATAGAAGGATTATGCGTATGCCCAAAAACTATGACATCTGCTTCGAGTTCTTGGAATTGGTGAACTAAGGCAATTTTACGGGACTCCAACTCCAAAAATAGGGGCGGCTCTACAATCCTTCCTTGGGACCTTTCCCTCAAAAGAGACTTGTCTCCGTCATTGTTGCCAAAAACTCCTCTCCACTCTATAGAAGAATTCTGTAGAGACTTCAGAGAAAAGGGGGCAACGAAATCTCCTGCATGGAGGATAAAATCCACATTCTCTCTCTTAAAGAACTCCACCGCTCTCTCAATGAGGGGAAGGTTATCATGGGTATCGGAAAGAAGACCTATAAGCATATTAGGCGGAACTGGCTTTTTCTAAAACCTCTTCTGCTACAAATATGGGACTAGGCATCCTCACTGCCAAAGCGATACTGTCTGAAGGCCTAGCATCTACTATTACCAAAGACTCATCTTTGGCTCTGAAATGAAGTTTTGCGTGGAAAGTAGAATCCTCAAGTTTATCTATAACTACCTTTTCCAGTTTTGCTCCCAGATGTTCTACAACAGATCTAAGCAAATCATGGGTAAGGGGACGGGGAGGATTAAAACCACTTAGTTTCAAACGGATACTGGAAGCTTCAGCAATACCTATAACTATAGGAAGAACCCTCTCCCCACCTTTCTCCTTAAGAATTATCAATTGGTCTGTACGTTTCTCATCAATAAGAATCTTACTCAACTCCATCTGGACCATCATTGTTTTTCTCTCTTTGAACTTTTCTTCTGGAATATCTGTTTCAACTCATCCATAAACTGGCCCACGTCTTTAAACTGCCTGTAGACGGAGGCAAATCTTACATAGGCTACCTCGTCCACTTTCCTCAATTTATCCATCACCAACTCTCCAATAGCACGAGAAGGAACCTCTTTTTCGAATTTCCTTAAAAGGGTACGCTCGATATGGGAAATTATTTCCTCCAATTGCCTTATACTCACAGGCCGTTTCTGGCAAGCTTTAAGCAAACCTTCTAAAATCTTATTTCTGTCAAAAACCTGACGCCTGCCATCCTTTTTTATTACCATAAGAGGAGTACGCTCTATAGACTCGTAGGTGGTAAATCTTTTTCCGCATTTTAAACATTCCCTGCGCCTGCGTATGGCACTACCTTCAGCAGTGGAACGTGAGTCTATAACTTTATCCTCTAAGTATCCGCAAAAAGGGCACTTCATTCTTCAGGGAATCTGCGCAATTTTACTCCTGCCTCTTCTAAAAACTGAGAACTCATGCTGTCAGGATAATCCCCCTCGAATACGACCTCTTTTATCCCGGCATTTATAAGCATCTTAGTGCATATTATACACGGCTGATTAGTAATGTAAATAACCGCATCTTTAACACTCACCCCATGCAGGGCTGCCTGCAAGAGAGCGTTTTGCTCTGCATGCAAACCCCGACATAATTCATGCCTTTGGCCTGAGGGCACCTTTAATTTTTCCCTTAAACAACCTGTAACATCACAATGCTTTATGCCTGAAGGGGCACCGTTATACCCTGTAGAGAGCACCCTTTTGTCCTTAACGATTACTGCCCCTACTTTTCTGCGCAGACAGGTAGAACGCTGGGACACCAGATGCGCTATCTGCATAAAATATTCGTCCCAAGAGGGCCTTTCAATCTTCTTGAGAGATGAATTCTTCATCTATAGATAATTCAGGATAAAGAGGGAAGTCTCTAAGCAACTCTAGAACCTCTTCCTTCACCTTTTTTAGTTTATCTCCAGAAGAGGTCAAGGCTTTATCGATAAGATAGGCTATAGTCTGCATTTCTTCTTCTTTCATCCCCCGCGTGGTAACAGCAGGTGTCCCCAATCTTATACCAGAAGTTACGAAAGGAGACTGGGGGTCGTAGGGAATGAGGTTTTTGTTAACGGTGATATTCACCTCTCCCAGTATATTCTGGGCCTCCTTTCCTGTAAGACCTTTGTTCCTTAAATCTACAAGAAGCAAGTGGTTGTCTGTCCCCCCAGAGATTATCTGGTAACCTCTTTCCTCAAGAGACCTGCTCAAGGCTTTGGCATTCTTTACAATCTGGCGCTGGTATTCTCTAAACTCCTGAGTCTGAGCCTCCCTCAGGGCTACTGCCTTGGCAGCGATAACATGCATAAGAGGTCCGCCTTGAACCCCAGGAAAAACTTCTGTGTCGAGTTTCTTGCTAAATTCTTTCTTACACAAAATCAAACCCCCACGCGGACCTCTTAAAGTCTTGTGGGTAGTAGTAGTAACAAACTCTGCTAAACCGCAAGGATTGGGGTGAAGACCTGCTGCCACTAACCCTGCAATATGTGCCATATCTACAAGGAGATAAGCACCTACCTCATCGCATATTCTGCGGAAAGCCTCAAAATCTATTGTGCGCGGATAAGCACTGGCTCCAGCGATAATAAGACGGGGAGAATGCTTCAAAGCCAGCCTGCGGATATCTTCATAATCGAGCAGGTGGGTCTTAGGGTCTACGCCGTAGGGAACGACCTTAAAAAATTTGCCTGAGAAATTAAGGGGGTGGCCATGGGAGAGATGCCCTCCGCAGGCTAAATCCAAAGCCATAATAGTATCCTGAGGTTTCAAAACGCAAAGCATGGCTGCCATATTGGCTTGGGTTCCTGAATGCGGCTGAACATTAGCGTGTTCTGCTCCAAAAAGTTCGCAGGCTCTTTTGCGGGCCAACTCCTCAGGTATATCCACAAATTCGCACCCTCCGTACCACCTCTTTTTGGGATACCCCTCAGCATACTTATTAGTCAATACCGTCCCTTGAGTCTCAAGCACTGCCAAGGAAGTAAAATTCTCGGAGGCAATCAACTCTAAATGTTCCTTTTGCCTTTTGAGTTCTAAAATCACTGCCCCATAAACCTGGGGGTCTGTTTTTTTAAGATTTTCTAACATTGTTCCCTCTCCATCTTTTTAATCTTCAAGATTCTGCGCCTATGCCTGGCACCCTCGAAACCTGTATGCAAAAATATATCCACAAGTTTCTTGGCCCTCTTCAAGGAGACATACTTAGCGCCAAAGACCAAAACATTTATATTGTTGTGGAAACGGGAAAAATAAGCCATATCCTCATTGATGACCAAACCTGCCCTTACCCCACGGCACTTATTAAGAGCGATGCTTGAGCCTATGCCTGTTTTGCAGATAAATATTCCCCTCTGGACTTTCCTTTTCTTCAAAAGAGTGCACAACTTAACTACAAAGTCCGGATAGTCACAACTATTTTCATTGAAAGGACCTACATCATAGACCTTTAACCCTTTAGAGGCAAGATATTTTTTTAAGCCCTCTTTGAGGCGGAAACCTCCATGGTCTGAACCTATACCTATATTCATAGCATTTTTACTAACCTTAAAATTGCTTCTTTTATTAAAGAGAAAACCTCCCTGTAGAAATCCTCGGATTTGCCTATAGGGTCTGGAATCTCTCCTTGACGTTCGTTTAGACCCACATATTTTAACAGAAGATAGACCCTCCCTGCAAGGTAAGGATATTGACTTAAGAGATAATCCCTGTGGTCGGTGGTAGCAACTAGAATTAAATCCTGCTTCTTAATTAATGAGGCAGAACATTCTTTTGCGTAATGAACAGAATAATCTATGCCTTCCTCATTCAACAACTTAAGGGTAGTTTGAGAAGCAGGAGCACCAGAAAAAGAAGAAATCCCGCAGGAATCTACTTTGACCTTGCCTTGAAGGTCCGGCCTTAATTGCCCCAGATACTTTTCCATAAGAGCTTGGGCCATAACTGACCTGCAGGAATTACCTGTGCACACAAAGAGTATATTCTTCATCTCAAGAGCCTTGGCAATCTCCTCCGCTGGTATTACTCCTCTACGCAGGACATTAAAGCCTTGGTCTTCAAGCAAAACTACCGTAGAAGGCCTCTTGTAGCGGGTAGGCCCATTGTCTACAGCAATATCCACATCCTCTAAAGTTATATCCTTTAAGGCTTCGCCTATATTAACTGCAGGGTTGTTGCCACTTAAATTTGCTGAGGTAAGGAATACTGGGTCTCGAAACCTTTCAAGAACCTTCAAGGTAAATTCTTCTTGAGGCACCCTGAACCCCCATGAGGAGTCATCCTTATTCAAAACTAAGGTGAGGGGGCCAGGAAGAAAACTCTCGCTTATCTTATAAAAAGAGAGAGGCAAAGGGAAGATAAAACTCTCTACCAAAAAAGAATCATACAAACCCAAAGCAAAAGGTTTATGGGGCGGCCTCTTCTTCAAATTGTAAAGCCTCTGACGGGCTTTTTTGTGGTAGAAACTGCAAGCCAGACCATAAACGGTTTCTGTGGGCAGAATGGCTACCCCCCCCTTCTTTAGAACCTCTACCACCTCGTCTACGTATCCTTCTTGGGGCGATTTGAGTTCAATAATCCTTCCCATATTAGTTAAAGAGATTAGAGTGAGCGGTTTATATCCTCGATTTCTTTCTCTATCTTTCTCTTAAAATCTTTTAATTTGCTCCTTAAAGACTCATCCTGCAAAGATAGAATCTTCAATGCAAAATACCCTGCATTAAGTGCGCCTGACGAACCCAAACCCATACACCCTACACCTGTGTTTTTGGGAAGTTGAGCAATGCTCAAAAGGGAGTCTAAACCGTCTAGAAAATCGCTCTTTAAAGGCACGCCAATAACAGGTTTATCCGTAAGAGTGCACAAAATTCCTGGCAAGGCCGCAGATTTCCCTGCAAAGGCAATAAATATCTCAACCCCCTTCTCCTCTGCCTCTTTTACATAGTCCTTAAGAATATTGGGGGAACGATGACAAGACAGAACCTTTACCTCAGAATCTACTCCAAAATCGTCCAAGAATTTTTTGCATTTTAAAACTACATCCTTATCAGAGATACTCCCCATAATAAGGGAAACCTTCATAATAATTCCTCCTCTTTGCTTAAAGCCTTCATACCAATATCCCTTCTGTAATGCATTCCCTGGAAATCTATGCCCTCTACGGCTCGATACACTTTTTGACAGGCAGACCTGAAATCCCTATCCAAAGAAACTACATCGAGAACTCTCCCTCCTGCAGTAAGAAACTTATCTGCCTGCCTTTTTGTGCCCGCATGAAAGACGAGGATACTTGATGAGTCTTTAAATTTATTAAGCCCCCTTATCTCTAGTCCCTTGCGATACTTTCCTGGATAGCCCCCTGAAGCCAGGACCACGCAGATGCAGACCCTGCTATCCCAAGCCATATCTACAGAATATAAATTCCCATCAATAGACTTAACGACTATCTCTGCGAGGTCAGTCTTCAATCTTGGCAATATACACTGTGTCTCGGGGTCTCCAAATCTTACATTGAATTCCAGTACAAATGGCCCTTGAGAAGTAATCATCAATCCAGCATACAGTACTCCCTGAAAAGGGCATAAGTCCTTGTGCATACCCTCGATGACTCTCTTCAGAATCCGTTCTTTTACATCTTCAAGCAACTGGTGACTCACCAAAGGCACAGGGCTGTAAGCACCCATGCCGCCGGTATTGGGCCCTTTATCACCGTCAAAGGCCTGCTTGTGATCTTGACTGGGGCTAAAACAGACAAAATTCTTACCATCACAAACTGCCAAAATGGAAACCTCCTCACCCTCTAAAAAATCCTCTACCACAACTTTTTCCCCTGCATTCCCAAAAGCCTTGTCTAACATAAGTATCTTGAGAGCGGCGTGGGACTCCTGCAAGGTCCTACATACAAAAGCCCCCTTGCCTGCACAGAGACCATCGGCCTTTACTACCAAAGGATAGGACCTTTGTTCCACAAAGGAAAGAGCCTCATCGTAATTCTCAAATATCTTAAACTCTGCGGTGGGGACGTTCCAACGTTTCATCATCTCTTTAGAAAATACCTTGCTTCCTTCAAGAAGGGAAGCCTTTTGAGAGGGACCAAAGATCCTCACCTTCTCCTTTCTAAAAACATCGACTATCCCTTCCACCAAGGGGGCTTCAGGTCCCACCACTACTAAATCTATGCGGGAATCACAACAAAACCTCAACAACCCTTCAAAATCCAAAGGGTCAATGTCTACGCAGGGGGCATCCAAAGAAATTCCTCCATTGCCGGGAGCGCAAAATATCTCTCTTACTAAAGGGGATTGCTTCAGCTTCCAAACTAAAGCATGCTCTCTGCCTCCCTTGCCTATAACTAAAACCTTCATTTACCAACCCCCTCCTATCTGCACAGATTTTGCCTTTATGACCTCGCCTATAAGGTAAGTTCTTGCTCCCTGCTTTAAGAGAAATCCTTTCAACCTACTCTCCCAACTTCTGGAAACCACCAGAATTAAACCTATGCCCATATTAAAGGTCTTATACATCTGGTAATCATCTAATCCGGACCTCTTTTTTATCTCTTTGAATATAGAGGGCACAGGCCAACTGCCTTTGTAGAAAAGGAAACTCAAACCTTGAGGCAAAATCTTAGGGGCCTTGAGAACAAACCCTCCACCAGTAATATGGGCTATTCCCTTAACCGAAGAAGACCCAAACCTCTCCAGTAATTTCAAGACAATCCTGGTGTAGATACGTGTAGGTCTAAGAAAAGTGGAGGGCCTTTGCCTCATTTCCTTAAGGGTAAACAATTTTCTCACCAGAGAAAAACCATTAGAATGCAGACCGCTTGAAGCAAGGCCTAATACTAAATCCCCCTCCCTTACACCCCTGCCATCTATAAGATTTTTCCTTTCTACATAGCCCATACAGAAACCTGCCAATTCATACTCATTATTCCTGAAAACCCCTGGCATCTCCGCAGTCTCCCCACCCAGAAGAAAACACCCTGCCTCCTGGCATCCCCTTACTATACCTTTGGCTACAGATTTGAGAACATCTGGCTTTAATTTAGCGCAACCTAAATAATCCATAAACACCAAGGGTCTTGCTCCACAACAGAGAATATCGTTTACATTCATCGCCACCAAATCTATGCCGACACTATGGTGGATGTTTAGCGCCTGGGCAATTTTAAGTTTTGTGCCCACTCCATCGCAAGAGAAAGAGAAAACTATATCCCTGCCTTTAAAGAGATTCTTGGCATCTAAAAGAGAAGAAAAAGCAGGCAAAGAAATATCCCTGTAAGGCCTGGCTTTTTTGGATATCCTCTTCAAGAAGCGCACAAATTCTTCAGCCCTGTCTATATCTACACCTGAATCTTTATAGGTAATCATCTTTTCTCTAGTATAAATTTATTGCTCTCTTTAAACTTTACAGGATAGTCTCCGTTCCAACAGGCAGTGCAGTAAAAATGGGCAGGGTGTTTCAGGCAGGAAAGCATCCCTTCTAAGCTCAGATACCCCAAACTGTCAGCGTCCAAAAATTTCCTTATACCCTCAAGGGTGTATCTGTTAGCGATTAATTCCTCCTTGGAAGGAAAATCTATGCCATAAAAACAAGGGAACCTATGGGGAGGGCAGGATATTCTTAAATGAACTTCTTTCGCCCCCAATTCCCTAAATTGCCTTATCCTCTTTTGAGAGGTAGTACCCCGCACAATAGAATCGTCTACAATCACTATCCTCTTGCCCTTTATTACCTCCTTCAAGATATTGAACTTAATTTTTACCCCCAGGTCCCTAACCTCCTGATGGGGTTGAATAAATGTCCTGCCAATGTAATGATTCCTGATGATGCCCATCTCTAAAGGGATGCCACTTTCCTGAGAAAATCCTAAAGCAGCAGAACTTCCTGAATCAGGAACAGGTATTACTACATCTGCACGTGCGGGCATCTCTTGGCCAAGTTTGCTCCCCAATTTCTTTCTTATCAAATGGACATTTTCTCCAAATATTAAGGAATCTGGCCGGGAAAAATAGACATGTTCAAAAACACAGAAAGCCTTCCTCCTTGGAACTCTAAAGGGTTTAAGGGAATGCAACCCATCCTTATCTATAAAAACCACTTCTCCTGGTTCTACTTCGCGCAGGAATCTTGCTCCTATGAGGTCCAAGGCGCAACTTTCTGAAGACAAGAAATATACATCGTCTTTTTTTCCTATACACAGAGGCCGAAAGCCCAAGGGGTCTCTTACGCCTACAAGCATATCCTCCTTCATTACTAAAAATGTATAGGCGCCTTTGAGACGCGAAATCCCGGAAATCAATCTCTCCAAGAAAGAATCCTTGCGGGATTTAACCATAAGGTGCAGGAGTATCTCTGAATCAGAAGTGGTCTGGAATATCGAGCCAGACTCCTCCAGTCTGCGGCGCAACTGGGAAGAGTTAGTAATATTGCCATTGTGGGCAATGGCCAAGGAGCCTTTTATATAATCTACAAATAAAGGCTGGGCATTCTTAATATGGGAAGAGCCCGTCGTGGAATATCTTACATGCCCCACGCATATATGGCCCCTCAATTTAGAAATAACCTCCTCATTAAAAACCTCGGAAACCAGGCCCATACCCTTATGCATAAAGAACTCTCTCCCATTAGAACTTACTATGCCGCAGGATTCCTCGCCCCGATGCTGAAGAGAATATAACCCTAAGAAGGTATAGAAACTCGCCCTGTCTGTGCCGTATACCCCAAATAAGCCACAATACTCCTTAGGAAAGTAATACACTCCTTGCATAATCTACACCATTTTTTAAGATTAGCAAACCCTCTCTCTCCGGGCCTCCATCTAAAGACGTCCAATAAGGATTTTGATAAAGAAAACTGTGCCTTTCAGGGTGAGGCATGAGACCAAGAATCCTTCCTTCAGGTTCAGTAATACCTGCAATATTAAAAAGAGAACCATTGGGATTATGAGAAAAGTCTGCCTTCCCCTCAGGACTACAATACTGCAAGGCGACCAGCCCCCTAATCCGGGGAAAGTTAGACTTTGGAATCAAGAATTTACCCTCAGCATGGGCAATGGGAAGGTAAAAAACCTCAGGAAGATTTTTAAGCCATAGACTGGAGTTATCTTTATTTACCTTAAGGTGAACCCACTCGTCTATAAAATGCCCACAATCATTAAGGGTTAAGGTTGCGTTCTGCCCTGACCAAAAAGGCAGAATCCCTGATTTTACCAACACCTGGAATCCATTACATATACCCAAAATCAACTTGCCATCTCTGTAGAATTTATTCAGTTCCTTCCAGAGGAGAAAACGCAGTTGATTAGCAAGGACTCTTCCCGCAGAAATATCATCTCCATAAGTAAAACCTCCAGGCAAACAAAGAATGTGGTAGAAGTGTAATTCCTGCGGTCTCTTCAAAAGCTTCTTTATGAGCAAAAACTCCGCCTCAGCTCCCAGATAACGAAAACAAAACCCTGTTTCTCTATCACAGTTTGTCCCTGGAGCCTGAAGAATCAAAACTTTAACCCTCTTCATCCTAGAACTTTATTCAAAGCATCCCTCCAACAACTCTCTAAGACTCTAATTTTCTCTCTCAAGACAACTTTTCCCTCGAGACCATATACCTCTAATATGCCTTTATTATCTAAGCATCCTATGAGGGAGAGGGGCAACCCCTTGAATATCTCTTCAAATATTTTTTGGTCCTCTTTTCTAACCTCTACCAATATGCGCGAAGGGCTCTCTGAAAATAAAAGGACATAATCCTTAAGATATTCCTCTTCTACCTGGTGTTTAACTTCGCTAAGGAACACCGTGCATCCTAAATTGGTAGAAAAACACATCTCAGCCAGAGCCACACCTAAACCTCCGTCAGAGAGGTCATGGGCTGCTCTAACCAAACCCTTCTGGATAGCCTGGTGTAAAGCAGAGTAAATTCTCACGGCCAATTCTGGCTGAGGGCGGGGAACGTTTTTCCCCAGATATCCTTTTAATCTGTAGA
>CAYNIO010000031.1:10130-12228 GCA_964397495.1 uncultured Planctomycetia bacterium | reverse complement strand
CAGTGGGAGATATAGAGAGCCTTCCTTTTTTAGAAGCAATAAGACAGATGGGAATGGAAGAAGGGCATAAAAATACTCTCTATATGCATCTTACTTTGGTGCCTTTTATAAAGAGTGCCCAAGAGTTAAAGACAAAACCCACTCAGCATAGCGTAGGCAAGTTAAGGGAGATAGGTATTCAGCCAGATGTGATTCTCTGCCGTTGCGATAGGCCTTTGAGTTTGGCCCTAAGGGAAAAGATAGCTCTGTTTTGCAATGTAGATTCGAAGCATGTCATTCCTGCTCCTGATGTAGAGACTATATACGAAATACCCCTGATTTACAAAAAGGAAGGTTTAGGAGGTATTATCATCCAGAAATTGGGTCTAAGGGCCAAAAGGGAAAGCCTGAAGTATTGGGAGACCCAGGTAGTAAGGAGATTGAAATATCCTAAAAAGAGGACTTCCATTGCTGTAGTAGGCAAATATATTACCCTCCAGGACGCTTATAAATCCATTTATGAGGCTTTAATTCATGCGGGAGTCGCCAATGACGCGCGGGTAGAAATTTTGAGGGTTGATTCTGAGGAATTATTGAAGAAAGGGCCTGCCAAAGTTCTTAAGGGTGCCAAAGGAATACTTGTTCCGGGGGGATTTGGCCACAGGGGTATAGAAGGCAAGATTAAAGCCATTGAGTATGCTCGCAAAAACAAAATTCCTTTCTTAGGAATATGTTTAGGTATGCAAACCGCAGTCATCGAATTTGCCAGGAACGCTTGCGGTTTAAAAAGAGCCAATTCTACCGAATTCAATAGAAATACCCCGCATCCAGTTATCAGCCTTCTTTCTGAGCAGAGAAAAATTAAATTTAAAGGGGGGACGATGCGCTTAGGAAATTACCTCTGTATGATAAAGAGAAATACTCTGGCTTTTTCTGTTTACAGAAGAAGTAGAGTCTGGGAAAGGCACCGCCACCGCTACGAGTTTAATAATGCTTACAAGAGAAAAATGCAGTCTTGCGGATTGGTAATTTCAGGAATCCACCCTAAAGGGAACCTTGCAGAAATCGTAGAATTAAAAGGCCACCCTTTTTTTGTTGCTTGCCAGTTTCATCCAGAATTCAATTCCAAACCTCAGCGGGCCCATCCTCTCTTCAGGGGCTTGGTTGAAGCGTCCTTAAGATAATTTTATTTGTAAGTCCTACGGTTTATATGATATAGATAGATAGAGGGGACAGAATGAAGAGGGTATTGTTGGTTTTTTGTTTGTTCGTGTTAGGGGTATTTGTCCGTTCTGCATTATTGGCAGACACCGTTTATCTTAATTCAGGTAAGAAATTAGAGGGCCAGATATGGCACAGAGACGAAGAAAAAGTAGTTATAATCTCTGATACCCAGAGGGGGCTTGAGCCCATATCAGTTTCAAAAGGGGATATCCAGAGGATTGATAAAGATGAAGGCAGAGAAAAACTTGCAGAGCGTTATGTTAAGTTTTTGTATTATTATCAAGAGGGCAAAGATTCCTATAAGAGTGCAAGATATTACAAATCTTTGTATTTCTTAAAGAAGGCCGTTGAACTCAACCCTAAGTCAGCACAGGTGCATTATAATCTGGGTTTAGCCTATTACCGTTTAAAACTATACAAAGAAGCATTAGAAGCCTTTAATATGGCTTCTGAACTATTGCAGGATTTGCCTGACAAATCAGGCCAAGATTTGCTTTTTCTCGACGAGATTAAAAAAACTATATCCCGCCTTGAGAAATTGTTAAATAAGGGCTACTGATTTTTTATCCTGCCTTTAGACACCATTTCTTGATACAAACAGATTTTTCTTTGTTGCCTAAAATTTTGATTTTTACGGGAAATTTGATAGACTAATAAAATTAGATTGGGCCCGTAGCTCAGTCGGCAGAGCGGCTGACTCATAATCAGTTGGTCGGAGGTTCGAGCCCTCCCGGGCCCAGGCTATTTAACATTTTAGGTTTGCAGACATAAATTTTTGAACAAAGAATTAAGAATTTGCATTGGGCGCATAGCTCAACTGGTTAGAGCGCCACGCTCACATCGTGGAGGTTACCCGTTCAAGTCGGGTTGCGCCCATTGGGAAAGGCAGAAAATA
>CAYNIO010000031.1:0-10030 GCA_964397495.1 uncultured Planctomycetia bacterium | reverse complement strand
AAAGCAATACTGTTCATTAAAAAATATTTATACTTCCTTGTTTATGCTTCAGGGTGACAGCGAGCAGGGTGTTCCTTCTTTGATTTGCTTCAGGCGAGCGTCAGAGGGAAAGATTCCCTATGAAGGCTGGCTTATACATAAAGGCATAGCCTTGCCAGCCGATGAAGGTTACCCGTTCAAGTCGGGTTGCGCCCATTGGGAAAGGCAGAAAATAAAAGCAATACTGTTCATTAAAAAATATTTATACTTCCTTGTTTATGCTTCAGGGTAAGAGTGACCCAGTTCCTTCTTTAATTTGCTTTATGAGGAGTAATTCGTCCTTTCTATTTATTGAGGTTAAAATGACATGTTGAAAGATGAATTACGTAAGTTAATAGAATTACAGGAGATAGATAAAAAAATCTACGCTTTGAAGGAGGAGGCTAAAAAAATACCTTTGGAAATAAAGAGCATCGAGGAAGAATTCGCTTTAAAAAAAGAGAAATTTAATTCTTTAGAGGAAGAGAAGAAGAATTTGAAAATAAAACAGAAGGACAAAGAGTTAGAGCTAGAATCCCGCGGAGAACAGATAAAGAAACACCAAGCCCAACTCTACCAGATAAAGACCAACAAAGAATATCAAGCCAAACTTCAGGAGATAGAATCATTAAAAGCAGATTGTTCTGTTATTGAAGAGGAAGTTATTAAACTTATGGAGGAGATAGAGCAAATAGAGAAATCTATTAACGAGGAGAGAGAAAAACTGTCTAAAGAGGAAGATGAGGCTGGCAAGAAGATTGAAGAGCTGAAAGGCAATTTAAAAGAGTTGGAGGAGCAGATAAAAATACTTGAGTCTCAGCGTGCAGCCAAAGTCGTACATATAGACAAAAGCCTCCTTTCAGATTACCAGAGGCTTTTAGAGGCCAAATCAGGTCTGGCTTTAGCAGAGGTTAGAGATTTTATATGCCAGGGTTGCAATATGAGTATCCCCCCCCAGGTGGTAAACGAAATAAAGATGTATAAAGGCACTGTTCATTGCGGTTTTTGTGCGAGGATTCTTTATATACCTGAAGATTTAGAATGATACAGGCTTATATTGATGGTGCCTCGCGGGGTAATCCTGGTCCTTCAAGTATTGGGGTGGTATTGGTAAGGCAAGGAGTTGAGAAGAAGATAGGTCTTTATATCGGTAAAAATACAAATAATTTTGCTGAATATACGGCTTTGATTGTGGCTTTGGTAGAAGCCTTAAAAGAGAGGGAGAAAGAACTTATTGTATTTTCTGACAGCAGCCTTCTGGTAAATCAGGTCCAGGGGAAATTCAAAGTAAAAAATCCTGTGCTTTTCTCCCTCCACATTCTCTGCCAGCATCTGATTAAGGGTTTTGATAAATTTGAAATAACCCATATAACGAGGGATAAAAATATTATCGCTGATAGAATAGCCAATGAGGCTTTGGACAGGATAGGATTATAGAAAAAAGGAGGAAGTTATGAGTGGACATTCTAAATGGGCTTCTATTAAACATAAGAAGATGGCCCAGGACGCTAAGAGAGGAAGGCTTTTCACTAAACTTATAAGAGAGATTACCGTGGCTGCCAGGGAGGGAGGAGGCAATCCTGAAACCAACCCCAGATTACGCACAGCTATTGATAGGGCTAAAGAGGCTAATATGCCTCAGGATAACATTACCAAGGCCGTTCAGAGGGGGACCGGAGAACTTCCCGGCCAGGTTTTTGAAGAGATAATTTATGAGGGCTATGGCCCTTCAGGAGTGGCTTTGATGGTCCAGGTCCTTACAGATAACAAGAACAGGACGTCGTCTGAGATAAGGAGTATTTTTTCACGCAAAGGCGGGAATCTTGCCGGGGCAGGGGCTGTGGCTTGGATGTTCCAGAGGAAGGGCTATATATTGGTGGAAAAGGACAAGGTCGATGAAGAAGTTGTAATGGAGGCCGCCATTGAAGCAGGTGCGGAGGATATAAAGACTGAAAGCAAGAATTACGAAATTATAACTGCTCCCAGTGATTTTGAAAAAGTAAAAAATTATCTAAAGGATAAAAACATACCTATTTTTTCTGCAGAGTTGACGATGATTCCTAATTCAACAGTTAAGATTACTGGCCAGACCGCTAAACAGGTATTGAGTCTAGTAGAGGCCTTAGAAGAACATGATGATGTTCAGAATGTTTATGCCAACTTTGATATTCCCGATGAAGAGATGGAAGCCTTAGCCAAGGAGGAAGAGGGATAATTCAGAGGATGAGGTTGTTGGGTGTTGATCCTGCCTTGAGAGAGACAGGATACGTAGTGGTAGAATATGAACAGAGAAACACAGGTAAGATGAGCACGCCCATAAATATCCTGGAGAAAGGCATCATAAAGACTTTTTCCTCCCAGTCTTTTGCCCAGCGGCTTAAGAGTTTATACGAAAGGGTTTATTCTGTTTTTAGGAAGCATCGCCCCCAGGCTTTAGTCCTGGAAAAGATTTATTCTCACTGGAAGCATCCGCAGACCGCATCTCTTTTAGGGCATGCCAGAGCAGTGGTCATTCTTTGTGCTTCCCAAAATGGCATTCCTCTCTACGAATATTCCTCTACTCACATAAAAAAAGCACTTACAGGAAGGGGTAATGCCTCCAGGGTTCAGATAAGAAGGATGATAGAATTCTTCACTTCTGAGAAAAATCTCTCTGTTCATATAGAGGATGCTTTAAGTTTAGTCATAGCCCATATCCATACCTTGAGATGTTAGGAAGGATTAAGGGGAAAATTACTCTCAAAACCAAAGAGCGCCTCCTTTTAGAGACAGGCGGTCTTACTTACGAGATAATGACCCCCCCCATAATCTCTTCCCGCATAGATGAGGCAACTTTGGATGGCCAGGTGCAGTTGGTAATCCTCAATTATTTTCTGCAAGAGAAAAAATTTCTTAAACCGTTGCTTATAGGTTTTTTGAATGAATTGGAGAGGGATTTCTTTGAATTATTCATTACTGTTTCAGGAATTGGTCCTAAGGCAGCCCTCAAGGCTCTGGAGAGGCCTATATCAGAGATTGCGGAGGCCATAGATAATCAAGATGTGGGTTATCTCAAGAGACTCCCCGGCATCGGCGAAAGACGCGCTTACCAGATTTTAGCAGGACTTAAAGGGAAGGTTTCTCGTTTTCGTCTTATACCCGACAAGGGCAAAGAGACCGTTGGGGATTTAGAGAATATTATTAATGAGGTTGTGGATGTTCTTCTTCAATTGCAGTATACTCGAAAAGAGGCCGCTCAACTTATAAAGAAGGTTTTGGAGAAGAAAAAAGACTTTTCTTCTTCGGAAGAGATGCTTAATTATATATATAAATTGCGTTAACTATGGATGAGGCTATTTCCAACAATCTTTTGGGACGATTAGAAGCGATTCTTTTTTCATCTCCCAGGTCTTTAAGCGTTAGAGAGATTTCCCGCTTTCTTAATCTTTCAGAGAGCCAAACTCGAGTCTTGATAGAGCGTTTAAACCAAGATTACCTCTCTGGTCACCGGGGCCTGCAGATAATAGAAATTGCTGGGGGATTTAGGATGGTGACCAATCCTATTTATGGGGAGGAATTAAAAAGTTTCTTTGCCCAAAAGAAAACACTGCGTCTTACGCAGGCAGCCTTAGAGGTTTTAGCCATAGTGGCTTACAAGCAGCCTGTTACCAGCAGAGAGATAGCCATAATCAGGGGGAAGGCTCCTGAAGAGACTTTGAAAGGACTGCTGGAAAAGGGTTTTGTAAAGATAGGGGGCAGGAAAAAGAGTCCAGGGAGGCCCTATCTTTACAGGACTACAGATAAATTCTTGGAAACTTTTGGGTTGAAATCTTTGAGGGATTTGCCCCCTTTAAAAGACAAAGAGGTGCAAGATGGACTTAAAGAATTTGCGCAAGAAGATAGATAAGATAGACAAAAAAATATTGGAACTTCTCAATGAGCGCGCTTTAATAGCCCAGGAGATATCTAAAGTAAAAAAATCTAAGAAATTGGAGATATTTCAATCAGGGCGTCAAGAACAGATCCTTAAAACTTTAAAAAAGATTAATAAAGGCCCCTTAATTCCTGATTCTTTAGAACACATATTTAGGGAAATCTTCTCTGCTTGCCTGAGTCTTCAGTCTCCTTTGAAAGTAGCATACCTTGGGCCCCAAGGGACATTTACCCACCAGGCGGCAGTAAAGAAGTTTGGTAAGAGCGTAGAGTATGTTCCCTGTGAAAGCATTTTAGAAGTATTCTCTACAGTATGGAGCGACAGCCATGCTTTAGGAGTAGTCCCTATAGAGAATTCTATAGAGGGCGTGGTTACGCATACCTTAGATATGTTTATAGATTCAGATTTGAAGATATGCGCAGAGATTCATTTAAAGATATCTTTATGTATCTTATTGAACCCTCAGACTAAAAATCTTTCCTCAGTAAAAAAAGTCTATTCCCATCCTCAGGTTTTTGCTCAGGCTAAAGGCTGGCTGGATAAACACCTATCCAGAAGGGTGTTTCTCTCTTGTTCTTCCACTTCACGGGCAGCACAATTATGCAAAAGAGAGAAGAACAGTGCCTGTATAGGGTCTTCTATTTTGGCCAATATCTATGGTTTGAAAATACTTTCTAAAGATATTCAGGAATATTTACATAACATAACCAGGTTTCTGGTGATTTCAAGGATGGATGCTAAGCCCACAGGTAGCGATAAGACCTCCATACTTTTTTCTCTTAAAGACAAGCCTGGCGCCCTTTACGAATCCCTGAAGCCTTTCAGGAAAAGAAATATAAACCTTACCAAGATTGAATCCCGCCCTTCAAGAAGAAGGCCCTGGGAATATTTTTTCTTTGTAGATTTTTTGGGCCACCGCCAGGATAAAAAAGTAGAGAGGTCTTTGAAAGAATTGGAGAGTCAGGTTTTGTTTCTAAAAATTCTGGGCTCTTACCCTCAGGATAATGTTTAGAAAAGCACCCCAACCCCATAACTGGATACTTCAAATTCCCGTATATAAACCAGGAAAACCAATTTCTGAAGTAAAGAGGGAACTCAAGCTTAGAAATGTCTATAAACTTGCATCTAACGAGAATCCTTTTGGTTTTTCCCCTTTAATAAAAAGAAATATAAAGAAGTTGATAAGCGACCTCAATAGGTACCCGGAATCTTCAAGTTTTTACCTTAGGCACGCTTTGGCAAAGAGGTTTAAAGTCCCCCCTAAGAAAATAATTATTTCTAATGGTTCTGACGAGTTGATAGTATTGGCTTTAAGGGCATTTGTAGGAAGGGGGGATGAGGTGATAACTTCTTACCCCACTTTTCTTATTTACTATATACAGTCAGCTATAGAAGGAGCAAAGGTAAGAAGGGTCCCTTTAAAGAATTTTCAGTACGATTTAGAGGGCATTCTTAAAAAAATAAACAATCGTACCAAGATTATTTTTATAGGCAATCCTGATAATCCCACAGGTACCTATATAGAGAGGGGAAGATTAAATGATTTCTTGAATAGAGTTCCGCCTGAAGTTCTTGTATTTTTAGATGAGGCTTATTACGAATACGCCTCTTCTTATTCAGATTATCCGCAAACTCTCAGGTATTTAAGAGAGATGGACAATATCATTATAACTCGCACATTTTCTAAAGCCTGGGGGCTGGCTGGGCTTCGCATTGGCTACGGATTCTCTTCTTCTAAAATAATAGAAGTTCTCAACCGTATACGCGAGCCTTTTAATGTAAATACTCTTGCCCAAAGATGCGCACTTCTCAGCTTAAAAGACAATTCCTTTCTTAAGTCGGTTTTAAAGAAGACTTCTGAAGAAAAGAGGTATTTGTATAGGCAATTTAGAAGAATGGGCTTGAGATTTATAGAGACTGCTACCAATTTTATACCTTTGTACATAGGCAAAAAAGCAGGCAAATTGTGCAACGAACTCTTGCAGCGGGGGATAATCGTTCGCAATTTAGATTCCTGGGGATTTAAAGGATTTGTAAGAATAACTGTAGGGAAGCACTCAGAAAACAGGCTGTTAATAAATCAATTGAGGAGGTTGTTATGATTATAGTTTTAAAAAAAGGAGCTTCTAAAGAGGATATTGATTATATTGTGAAGAGAATCGAGAACCTAGGCCTTAAGGCGATGATATCTCAAGGGATAGAGAGGACTATCATAGGGGTTATTGGCCCTGAAGACAAAATAAGCATGCAGCCCTTGGAAGTTTTTCCTGGAGTAGAAAAGGTTATGCCAGTATTGGCGCCCTATAAACTTGTTTCCCGGGAGTTCCACCCGGCTTCTACTGTGGTTGATGTCGGCAGGGGGGTTAAGATTGGGGAAAAAGAGGTAGTGGTGATGGCCGGGCCTTGTGCTATTGAGAATAAGGAACAGATAATGGAGACTGCTTTGAAGATAAAAGAGGCAGGGGCAAAAATCCTGAGGGGAGGTGCCTACAAACCTCGCACATCTCCTTATTCATTTCAGGGTTTAGGATTGGAGGGTTTAAAGATTCTTAAGGAAGTTTCAGAGGAATTAGAGCTGCCTACAGTTACGGAGGTTATGGATACCAGAGATGTGGAGTTGGTTTCCAAATATTCAGACATTCTGCAGATAGGCGCCAGGAATATGCAGAATTTTGCTCTCCTTAAAGAGGTAGGTCAAACCCGCAAGCCCGTGCTTCTTAAACGGGGTCTTTCTGCTACTATTAAGGAGTGGTTGATGGCTGCTGAATACATTGCCTGTGGAGGAAATATGAATATTATTCTCTGCGAGAGGGGGATAAGGACATTTGAAGACTATACGCGCAATACTTTAGATTTGAGTGCCGTATCCAGCGTAAAGTTCCTTTCGCATCTGCCTGTGGGTGTGGATCCTTCCCATGGGACAGGAAAGTATAATTTAGTTATTCCTATGGCTCTGGCAGCTGCGGCCTGTGGCGCAGACGCCTTGATGATTGAGGTCCACCCCCGACCCCACGAGGCGCTCTCTGACGGTCCTCAGTCTCTGGTTCCGGAAAAATTCCAGGAGTTAATGGAGTCTTTGAGGAATGTTTGCCAGGCAATAGGTAGGAGTGCGTAATGTCTTTAAAGCGAGTCTGTATAGTGGGCGTAGGTCTGATAGGGGGTTCTTTGGCTCTTGTTTTGAAAAAGAAAAAAATAACTTCTAAAATTGTAGGGTTCTTTAGGAATAAAACTCGTTTAAAGAAAGCTTTAAGTAAGGGGATTGTAGATGAGGGTTTTTTAGATTTATCTGAGGCGGTTGAGGGGAGCGACCTTGTGGTTTTGGCTGTGCCTGTTGAGAAAATAATAGAAGTTTTAAAGAGAATTAAGCCTGTCTTGAAGAGAGGGTCTTTAGTTATAGATGTAGGCAGCACCAAATCCCAGATTATTAAAACTGCCCGCAGGAATCTTTGTGCAAAAGTAGATTTTGTAGGCACGCATCCTCTCGCTGGTTCGGAGAAAGCAGGTTTTGAGAACGCATCTTCTGATATTTTTTCAGGCAGCATATGTATTATCTGCAATGATTCCCCTGCTACCAAAAAATCATTTGCCCTCGTAAGAAATCTCTGGAAGGCGGTAGGTTGCAGGATAGTGTATATGAGTTCTTCTTATCATGATAGAGTATTAGCCTACACCAGCCACCTGCCACATTTAATTAGTTATGCCCTTTCTAAATCTATACCAAGGGAAATCTTTCCTTATTCCGCAGGAGGACTAAAAAGCATGCTTAGAATTGCTAAGTCCAATCCCTATCTCTGGGAAGAAATCTTTTTTGCCAACAAAACTAATGTTATTTCCGGAATTAGAAGATTTAGGAAATTTCTGGATAAATTTGAGGAGTTTTTGAAGAATGATGACCGACGGTCTCTAAAAGAACTTCTTATTTCTTCTCGCAGAAATTCATTAAATCTTTAGTTCAGAAGATGGTTATTGCTATAGACGGTCCTGCAGGAAGCGGCAAGAGTACCGTAGCCAAAATTCTGGCAGAGAGGTTGGGCTTTCTTTATATTGATACAGGAGCTATGTACAGGGCTTTAACCCTTAAGGCTTTAAGCCAGGAAATAGACCTTAAAGACCAGGAAGAATTGCTTAAACTTGCCCGCCACACCCACATAGAATTAAAGACCGCAGACAATAAGTTGCAGGTAATTTTAGACGGCGAGAATGTTACCCATCAGATTCGCACCCCCCAGGTTACCAATAATATTTTTTATATTGCTGACAATATAGAGATAAGGAAAATTATGGTAAGCCTTCAGAGAAAAATGGCGGAAGGCAAAGATGTGGTTCTTGAGGGTAGGGATACAACCACGGTAGTTTTTCCTGACGCAGATATAAAGATTTATCTCGACGCAGATTTTAAAGAAAGGGCAAGGAGAAGATTGAAGGATTTCCTGGCTAAAGGCCTGAATCTTATTTTAGAAGAGGTGGAAGAGGACCTCAGAGACAGGGATTATAAGGATAAAAATAGGGCCGTAGGCAATCTTAAGATAGCCCCGGATGCTGTTTACATCGATACCACCTCTATGAATGTGGAAGAGGTTGTAGAAAGAATAATTTCTATAGTAGATGGAAAGTAGCTTTATAAGAAATTTTTGTATTATAGCCCATATAGACCACGGCAAATCTACTTTAGCAGACCGCATTTTAGAATTTACAGGTGCTGTGGACAAGAGGCAGTTTAAAGAACAGTTTCTCGATAATATGGAGCTGGAAAGGGAGCGAGGCATTACCATAAAGGCTTCCTGTATAACTATAAAATATCGCGCAAAAGACTCGCAGGTTTATACCTTTAATCTTATAGATACTCCTGGCCATGTAGATTTTACTTATGAGGTGAGAAAAACTCTTTCCGCCTGCGAAGGCGCTATTTTGGTAGTAGATGCCTCGCAGGGTATAGAAGCTCAGACCGTATCCAATTTTTATCTTGCCCTGGAAGAGAACTTGGCGATCATCCCCGTTATAAACAAAATAGATTTGTCCAATGCGGATATCGAACGCACAAAAAGACAACTCAAAGATATTTTTGGCTTCAAGGAGGACGAGATTATCCTTGCTTCAGCCAAAGAGGGCATAGGCACTCAGGATATTCTCGAGGCAGTAGTAAGAAATATACCTGCACCTTGTGGTAAAGCAGAGGCTCCGCTTAAGACTTTGATATTCGATTCCACTTACGATGTATTTAAGGGCGTAATTCTTTTCATCAGGGTTTTTGAAGGTCAGATTAAGAAGGGACAGCAGGTTTTTATGATGCGTAAGAACCATATCTACGAGGTTGAAGAATTAGGGGTTATTTCTTCAGGGTATATATTTACCGACGCATTGAGTGCGGGCGAGGTAGGTTTTTTGTGTTGCAAGATAAGAGATCCCTCAGAGGTTTTAGTGGGAGACACGATTACTTCGCCTTCGCATCCTACAGAGTCTCCTTTAAAGGGTTATCAGAAACTCCAGCCTATGGTTTTTTGCGGGATATTTCCCCAGAATCCTCAGGATTTTGAAGATTTGAGGGAGTCCATGGAGAAACTGCGTTTGACCGATCCTTCCTTTGTCTATGAGCCTGATTATCTTTCCTCTTGGGGACCGGGTTTTAGATGCGGGTTTCTAGGTCTGTTGCATATGGAGATAGTTCAAGAGAGGTTAGAGCGCGAATACAATCTTAATCTTATAGTTACTGTCCCCAGCGTGGTTTATAAGGTGAAAACTAAAGACGCAGAGGAGGTTAAAGTTTCCAGTCCTCAAAAAATGCCTCCTGCCGTTAAGATAGAGCAGGTTGAGGAACCTTATATAAAAGCCCACCTGATGGTGCCTCTCCAGTATCTTGAGGGAGTTATGAATTTAGGGAAGTCACGCAGAGGAAAATTCGTTAAAATGGACTATTTGGGTAAAGACCGCGTAATAATTGAATTTGAATTGCCTTTGAGCGAGGTCGTGGTAGATTTCTATGACCGCCTTAAGTCCCTTACACGGGGCTATGGTTCTTTAGACTATGAATTTATAGGATATTTCCCTACGGATGTTGCAAGAATTGACATTTTGATAAATTCTAGAATCTGCGAAGCTTTT
>CAYNIO010000030.1:0-12357 GCA_964397495.1 uncultured Planctomycetia bacterium | reverse complement strand
AAATTCATAGCCGTAAAGCCTAACTGCCATCCCTGCGGTAAGGGCAATAAAAAAATAAAGCTTTCCCCATCTCATTTAAGAATATCACGACCTTTATAAAATGCAATCTTTCAAGAAGCAAAGAGGCTCATTGACACCCCTTCTAAAATATGTTAACTTTAAGGATAGCAAGGAGTCCATATGAACCTTAAAAAAATCAAGATATACCTCAAACTCCACTGGGTAAAGATATTAATCCTCTCCATACTTGCCATAGTCCTAATTCTGGCTGTAGTCCTGGTAATCGTAGGGATAAAGAATATGCTGGCTATGGAATCCTTCTATAAACGCATGCAGCTGTCTGTAATACCTATACAGTTACTATTCAGCATTATTACTGCCTTTGTATTCGCCGGCATATATACTGCTTTCCATTACTGGTTTTTCTTTGGGGGCGGTATTGCCCGCTTAGGACAGAAAAAAATAAAGAGCACCAAAGTAAATATAAGATGGGAAGATGTGGTTGGCATGGAGGATATAAAGGGCGAGGTTTGGGAGGTAATACAGCTAATAAAGGATAGGGCAAGATTGAAACTCGTGGGCGGGAAAGTCATAAAAGGGGTATTGCTCGTAGGCCCACCTGGATGCGGGAAAACCTATCTTGCAAAAGCCATTGCTACTGAAGCAGGAGTCCCTTTTCTTTCAGCAGTAGGAAGCGAATTTATGGGAATATTTGTAGGATTGGGTTCTATGCGATTAAGAAACCTCTTTAAGCAAGCTAGAGCCCTCTCTGAACTCTACGGAGGATGCATTGTTTTTATAGACGAGATAGACACCATCGCCCGTCCCCGGGTAAGCGTGGCTGGCTTTGGAGCAGGCATGGATTACAATGCAACTATCAACCAACTTCTAACAGAATTGGATGGCCTAAGGCAAGTGGAACACAACATTGTGGTTATAGGCGCGACTAACATCTCAGAGAGCGAACTTGACCCAGCCCTGATGAGAGCGGGCAGGTTCGACAGAAAAATATATGTAGGAAGGCCCTCCCTGGAAGACCGCCAGAAACTCTTCGAATACTACCTAAAGAAAGTACGCTATGACAAAAATATCAACCTTGAAGTGTTAGCCCGTAAAACTGTGGGATTCAGCGCTGCAGATATTGCCAACATGGTAAGAGAAGCAAGCCTGGTAGCAGTGAGGAATAGAAGGGATGAGGTAAACATGCGCGACTTATCTGAGGCTTATGACCGGATTCTGTTTGGTCTTAAGGCTAATATAAAGTTATCTGCCAGAGAAAAAGAATGGGTAGCCTACCATGAGGCAGGACATGCAATTGTGGCGTATCTTACTCACCCTACGGATGATGTTATCAAAGCCACCATCGTTCCCCGCAAAGGGTTCTTAGGTTATGTGGGACACAGACCCCGTGAAGAAGTATACATAAATGACCGGGACAGGCTCTTAGCCCAGATAAAAACCTCCCTAGGAAGTTATGTAGCAGAAAATTTGAAATTCGGTAAAACTTCAAGTGGAGTAGAAGAAGATTTTAGATATGCCACCTCCATTGCTTATAATATGGTCTGGAGATGGGGGATGGGCTCATCAGGGGTAATTGGAAATTTCAGTTTGGACGGCTCAGGTTTCTACAATCAAAGTTTAATGCTTCCTCTTTCAGAAAAAACAAAACAAACCCTCGATGAAGATGTGCAAAAGATAATAAATACCTGCCTAAAAGAGGTGGAAGGACTACTCACCCAAGAGGAGGAACTCCTAAATATATTTGCAAAAACCCTCCTGGAGAAAGAAGAGTTAGACTATGATGAGATTGAAGAACTTTTCAAAAAATATGGAAAACAAAAGATATCAACCAACCCTCCCCCTTCTTAAAATCTTCTTTTCATAAATGAACTTTATCATTTCTTTAATGCTGAGCATCTTCTTGGCAGGCTGCATAAATATCAAACCCACCTACAAAAGAGAAAAAATCATAGAGGAAATTAAAAAGATAACCCAAGAAGAATTCTCTCTCAAAAATGTGGTGGTGAAAGAGGTCAAAAATACCCTCTATGTATATGCACCTTTCAAAAGGATACTCAATGACGATCTCACCTGGGACGAAGATGTCTTAAAGAAAACCCGTTATCTCTCTTTAACCATAAACAGGGTGTTGCTCAGCGTAGATAGCCCTCCAGAATTCTATGTAATAATCATCTCTGACATAGAACATCTGGGGGCGGATTTTGTCCAGATAGGATATTTCCCTGACTTAAAAAAATTCTATATGAATTATATATCCTATTCCCAATTATCCCAAAGGATAATCACCAGGCCTTATCTCACCCCTTATGCTTTAGGGGATGAGGAAGGTAAACACATAAAGTATGTGGATATAAAATTCGCAGACTTCTTATGCGGTTTGATATCTCAGTATATTCAAAAATTTCTTCAGAAGAGATACGCCCACCAGATATCTCTAAAGGAGGTAGCAGTAAATTACAAAGACAAAACCATATATCTCAATATAGACGCAGATGCCCGCTATGCGCAAAACATCGAAGAGGCACTGCCCCTGGAAGAAATCCTCAAGATTGTCGCCTACTACCTCAAGATTTATGACTTCTGGAATATATTAGGGGCAGATTTATCCCTGAAGGGAAAAACAGTAAAATTCCTTTCCCGTTCGTCTCTGCGTAAAATCGAAACCTTCTCTCAACTTCCCAACCTCTCAAATGAGTAAATCTTAAAGAGAGATACCATCACCTGCAGAAGGGATAACAGGTGCAGACTTCTCCTCTTTGGGCTTCTCCTCTTTGGGCTTCACCTTTATCTTTATAGGCAAACTCTTGCAGGACCCAGCCCTAAATGGCCCAATTACCAATTCCCCTGTTTTTTTAGGAAGGAGAAAAAATGTGGTTTTAAATTGAAAATAGGTCTTGCCTGCCTTTTTTTCCAAAGTCCTGCTTTCATATTTCGCAAGAATCTCAAAATCTTCCAATTCAGGAACCTTGAGGCGGATTTCTCCCCTCTTGGTAAAATTTATACTCACCTCAAGCTTAAGAATTTCGTCCTGGAAAACCTCTTCCTTGTTGACCTTGACTTCTAACTTTATGTTTCTGCTCTCATACACTCCACCCAGCAGAAACACAAAGGCGAATAAAATTATCCTCATATGCATCTTACCCTCCTCGTATAAATACTTTCCTACCGCGGAGCTTGAGTTTATTCTTAAGAAGCAAGTTTATCGCCTGGGGATAAAGACGGTGCTCTACCTTGTGGATTTTCCTCTCTAAATCCTCCAAGGTATCGCCATCATCTACCTTTACCGGCTCCTGCAAAATTATAGGGCCGTGGTCTACTTTATCATCTACAAAATGCACTGTTACCCCTGTAACCTTTACCCCATATTTGTAGGCACGCTCTATAGCATGCGTTCCCTTAAATGCAGGAAGAAGGGCAGGGTGGATATTTAATATCTTATTCTTAAAATTTCTCACAAAATAGGGACTTAAAATCCTCATATAGCCTGCCAAAACCACTATATCTATCTTTTCCTGGCGCAACACCTTTAACAAATGTTTTTCATAATCCCTCCTTGAAAGGAAATCTAGAGGATTAACAAAGACCTGCGGGATCTTCAGCCTTTCTGCCCTGACCCGCACATAAGCGTCTTTCCTGTCAACAACAAGAAGCACTACCCTTGCCCCCTTTATCTTCTTAGAGCGCACAGCCTCCACAATAGCCTGGAAATTTGAGCCCGAACCTGAAGCAAATACGCAGATTCTCTTCATCTCTTCTCTACTTAAAAAACTTAACCCCCTTGAAAAACTTCCTCCCTATAAGAAAATATCCAAAAATTGCCCCCCAGGGAAAAAATAAATAGAACCTACCCCACGATTTAAACAGATACAGACAAGCGATAAACAAAAAAGATGGAACAAAAAAAAGAAAAAAAGTATATTTAATGAATTTTAAAGAATCAAATTCCAAAGAAACCCCTTTATGTTGGAGCGAATCTCTCTGCAAAGGCGTAGCACCTATCGCACATCTTTCCTTTAAACTACAAGAAGAACAACCCTCAGGCATAACTTTACTCATTTAAAGAATCTTGCCCTTTGTCTGACTCCTGTGAATTTTCTTTACCCCCTCCAATTTCAACCTTCTTTATTACCTTTGTAGGACACCTCTGGGAAGCAGTCTGAGCAGCCTGGAGATCAAACTTCTTAAAATCGACTCTAGCCAAAAAATCCTTAAGATAAAAAGGAGAATCCTTGCTTACCTTAACACACACCCCACAACCTATGCACCCTACCCTGCAAACCTTCTTAGTATTCAAAGCATCCTCAGGATTTGAACATCGAGGAATGTAAATATCTTTAAAGTTGTCCACATCTACCAGAATAAAAAGATTTCTAGGGCAGGCCTTAACGCAGGCTCCACAACCTGTACATTTAGAATAGTCTACAACAGGCAAGCCGTCTTTCATCTTCAAGGCACCGAATTTGCATACCTCTACACAATCCCCGAACCCCAAACATCCATATTTACAGGCTAGCCCTGCCCCACTCAGATGGGCTATGCTGCACTTAGAGGGACCTAAATAAGAAGAAGAAAATATCCTCTGGGTTGAATCCTGAGAGCACAAAAGCACTGCTTTGCGCAAAGAAAGGTCTTCAACTTCGCTGCCTATTATCCGGGCTATCTTCTCATTAACCTCCTTCCCCCCAGGAACGCAGACCGAAGAGGCCTTGCCCTCTTTAATCACTGCCTGAGCAAAAGCCTGACAACTACTGAACCCACAGGCCCCACAATTTATGCCTGGAAGTATACTGAGTATCTGAGACAACAAGGGGTCCTGTTCTGTCCTTAATTTTCTCTGTGCTATACCTAGAAGAAAGGAAAAAAATAAACCCAGAATTCCCAATCCCAACGTAGCAATAATTATATCCTTCATTCTCTACTTTAGAATTCCTCCGAAACCTATAAAAATTAAAGCCAATATACCTGCAGTAATAAGGGTAATGCTTGCTCCCTGAAAAACCCCAGGGACCTCAGAATACCTTAACTTCTCTCTGATACCCGCCATTATAACCAGAACCAGCGAAAAGCCAACTCCTGAGGAAAAACCAAATACTACCGCCTCAAGCAACGAATAACTCTTCATAATCATAAAAAGGCACAATCCCAAAATCGCACAATTGGTAGTAATTAAGGGAAGGTAAATACCCAAAGCCTGGTAAAGCCCTGGAGAATATTTTCTTACAAACATCTCTACCAACTGCACCAACGAGGCAATCACCAGAATAAAGACCGCATATCCCAAAAATGCTTCCAGGCCAAATTTATCTAAAAACAAGTAATACAGGCACCAGGTAATAAAAGAAGCAAGGGTCATAACAAACGTGGTAGCGAAACCCATCCCCAAAGAAGAACTCAACCTTGCCGATACGCCCAGAAAAGGGCATATCCCCAGAAAATAACTTAGGACAAAATTGTTAACTAATACTGCAGAGAGAAATATCATTAATAACTCTTTAAGCATTTTATCTGTTTCTGCTCAAATAAGACTCTATCTTATTCATCAACGCTACCAATAGCCCTAAAGCAAAAAATGCTCCTGGAGGAAGAATCATAACTGCCAAGGTCTGACCTCCATAAATAGAAAATCCCAGAATCTTTCCCTGACCCAGTATCTCCCTCACAGAACCCAAAATAAACAAGGCCCATAAAAATCCCAACCCCATGAATAAAGCATCCAATACTGCCAAGGATACAGGATTCTTAGAAGAAAAAGCCTCCTGCCTGCCTAGAATTATGCAGTTTACAATTATCAGGGGCACATAAGGCCCTAATGCCTGGGAAATATCGGGAAAATAAGCCTTAAGAAACAAATCTACTATGGTAACGAAACTGGCAATAATAATAGTGAACACAGCAATTCTCACCTGTGGGGGAACTATTCTTCTAATACAAGAAACTATAAAAGAGGAACTTACCAGAACAAATACTACGCTCAACCCCATAGAAAGACCATTGATGGCGGAGGTGGTAACTGCCAAGGTGGGACACATACCTAAAAGTTGCCTGAATATAGGGTGATTAAACCACAGACCTGAAGAAATAATACTCTTAATCCTTGCCATTTCCTAGATTTTTCTTGAAGAAGCCTATAGCCTTATTAACAATCTTAACTACTGCCCTTGAAGAGATGGTAGCCCCACTTATTGCCTGCACTTCATTGTGCGAGGCAGGAGACCTCTTGACCAGGTCTATCTGAGGAACGCTTATAAGATCTTTGAATTGCCTCTTAAAATGGGCTTCTCCTATGCGGGCTCCCAAACCAGGTGTCTCCTGATGTTCAATAATATCTATACCCCAAAGGGTCTTAAGGTCTGGTTTAATGCCTACAAGGATCTTGATTTTTCCCTGATAACCGTTGCCTTCCTCTATTATACAATAACCCAAGATATGGTGAGACTTATCCCGAACAGTATATAAAGTTCTGCCACCGATATCCCGCAGGGTAAAACTTGCGGCATTATCTATCAAAGAAAATATTCTTTCCTGGACCTTGCGCTTTTGGTTTTGTTCTATGCGACAAGATAATTTTTTGTAAGAAAAAGACAAAAGAAAACCGCTTCCCACGCATACACCTGTTAATACTACTACCATCCTAATAATCTGCCTCATTTTGCACCAAGAATTTTGGGGGCAGTAAAACGCTCTATGAGGGGTGTTAAAGCGTTCATAAATAGAATTGAATACATCACGCCCTCAGGCAAACCTCCAAAATATCTTATAACTGCAGTCATAAGACCGCAGCCAATACCAAACATAAATCTTCCCTTCTTAGTTATAGGGGAAGTAACAGGATCTGTAGCCATAAAAAATGCTCCCAGCATAAGCCCCCCAGAAAAGAGATGGAACAGAGGACCTGCCCAGGAAGGGTCTTTTAAATAAAAAAATAGAGACCAGAAAAATACTGTCCCCAAATAAGAAAATACTATGCGCCAATCGATTATTCTTTTATAGAGAAGATAGAAACCCCCTAAAAGGAGTACAAAACTTGAAGTCTCGCCAATACAACCCCCCACGTTTCCCCAAAACAAGTCCCTTACAAGAACTATCTTGTGCTGGAATTTCCATAGCCCCAAAGGAGTGGCGGAACTGACTGCATCAAAGGGCCTTACCCAAGAGGTCATATATCTGGGGAAGGAAGCCATAAGGAAGGCCCTGCCTACCAAAGCAGGGTTGAAGATGTTCTTGCCCAAACCTCCGTAGATTTGCTTTCCTATTAAGATACTTACTCCTGCGCCCAGAACTACCACTCCCAAAGGAATCTGGGGAGGCAAGACTAAGGCGTAAAGGAACCCTGTAACCAAAAAGGAAAAATCTCCCAAAGAATAAGGTTTCTTTAATAAGAGGCATCCCAGAAATTCAAATGCTGCACAAGAGACCACAGAGACCAAAACTACTACGAAAGCCCTCAAGCCAAAAAAATAAAAACCTGCCAATACCGCAGGAAGCAGAGCCACAACTACCCTAAGCATTATACCAGGAGTAGTTTGGGAAGAGGTGATATGGGGACTAAAACTTACTATTAAAGGAGAGTCTTTGCCCATTTTATATACTCTACCAGTCTTATACCTGAAGGGCAAGAATAACTACAATTTCCACATTCTATGCAATCTTTAGGCCTTAATTTTTTTAAAGACTCTAAATCTCTATTCTTAACGCTCAGGTAAATCCTGGAGGGAAGAAGTCCCATAGGGCAAGATTTTACACAGTTAGCGCAACTTATACAGGGATATTCCTTTTTAAAAACTAATTCTTCTTTAGACAGAAACAACACCCCCCCTGTGGTCTTAGTTATAGGCACCTCTAAATCTTCTTGGGCGTAGCCCATCATCGGTCCGCCAAAAATTATCTTACAGGGCTCTTTAACCAAAACCAAATCCTCGTTTTCCACTAAATCTCTAACGCTGGTGCCAATCTTCACCCAAAGGTTCTTGGGTTCTTTAAGACAATCTCCAGCAAAGGTTACCATCCTTTCTATTAAAGGCTTATCCTTCCAGAGACACTCATATATTGCATAAAGTGTAGAAACATTATGCACCACAACCCCCACATCAAAGGGCAACCCCCCTGAAGGGACAACCCTCCTAAGAACATTGTTTATCAACTGTTTCTCTGCTCCCTGGGGATAGCGGGCAGGAAGAAGTTTAAATACTATGAAGGGCATATCCTGCCTAAAGACAGGTCGAGTATTTTCAAAGGCCTTGCTCAAAACAATCCCTATATCTTTCTTATTCTTTTCTACGCAGAACAATACCTTTTCTACATCTAAAATATGAGAAACGGCTTCTATCCCTTTAAGAATACCCTCCATATTCTCCTTCATTAATCTGTAATCGCAACTCAGGTAGGGCTCGCACTCACACCCATTGACCACCAAAATATCTACCTTCTTGGGAGGGGAGAGTTTTACATGGGCAGGAAAACCTGCCCCTCCCATACCTACGATACCTTTATCGGCAATCTTATCCAAAATCTCCTCCCGCGACAGACCTTTAAGACGTGAGGAATCCTCAGGAAAATCTATGGAAAAATCTTTGTCCTGGCGCCTTACTACCACGGCTTTATATCTTCTAAGCACAGGGTGCGAAAAATATTTTATGTCTACAACACTTCCTGTAACCGGCGAATGCAAAGACGAAGAAATCTTTCCCGAGGACTCTGCAATCTTCTGACCACACAAAACGTTCTCTGCCTTGCCAACCGTAGCCTGGGAAGGCTTGCCTATATGTTGGCTTAGAGGTAGATAAAGATTTTTAGGGACGCTTGAATGGGATGAAGGAATATTATGTTGAGGAAATTTGTGTTCTTCTATCTTTAGCATCTTTCAACAACCCCCCCAATCCGTAAACCATAAATACCGCGCATACTAAAGTTATAAATCTTGCTTTGCCTACAACATTTGCCAGAAAAGAACCCAAAAACATAAAAATTATAAAAGAAAAATGTATGAGAACTTCTAAGGAGCTGAAAATTCTGCCATGTAGTTCGCCCTGGCAATTTTTATGGATTAAAGTAGTGGTGGCTACAATTATAGGCCCTAAAAATATCCCTACCAAAAAAGCCAGAGGCAAAGCAATCTTCAATACAGGAAAAACCTTCACCATCCAGACAAATCCTCCTAAACTCAACCCCCCTAAGGAAAGCATAATGTAAATAAGTCTCTGGACGGGGAATTTTGAACCAAACCTTCCGTAGACAAGGGAACTTAAAAAAAGACTCAACCCAAACCCCACAGCGAGTATCCCCAAATCTTGAGTCCTCGTCCCTAAATTCTCTTGGATAAAGACTATAATCACCGTATAAATACTTCCTAAGCCTGCAAAGAGAATGAACATGCTTCTCATAATAAAAAAACTCGATTCTTCTCTCAAGAGATACCTGAAACCCTCTTTTATATCACCCAGCACCGTCCTTTTTACATTATCTACTACGCTTCTGGCTAAGTTGATTATCTCCTTGCCTGAAAAACGCGATGCTTTCCTGTAAGTTATCAAAAATATAAAAAGGGCTGAGATAAAAAAAGTAAGGCTGTCCAGGATAAAAGCATTTTTAGTTCCCAATCTCTCTACCAGATACCCTCCTACGCCAAAACCTAAGATGGCTGCCACCATCCCTGTAATGGATGTGAGAGAATTGGCCAAGTTTATCTGAGATGGCTCTACAATCTCAGGCACAATGGACATCTTGGCAGGTATGAAAAAACGGGACACGCAAAAAACAAGAAACACTATCACGTATATGGGGATAAAACTTTTGTAATTTAAAAGGTAAGCTGCAAGAATAAACACCAAAATCCCCCTTAAGACATCTGAAAAAAACATAGTGTATTTTCTGTTCCAACGGTCTACATAAACTCCTGCCAGGGGACCCACCAGAAAAACCGGCAGAATCGTAAAAGAAAAAATCTTTGCTAACTGGGTAGTGGACCTATTAACCAGACCTATTAAAGCCATCTGATTTATGCGGTCTCCAAACTGAGAAACCACCTGACCTATAAACAAAAAAAGAAAAGACCTGTTCTTAAATAATTTTTTAAAACCCATGAAAAAGACCTCAAGCCCACGAGGGGATTTGAACCCCTAACCCCACCACAGGCCGCCAGTGCTTCGCACATAAAACAGGCGGTCTTCATAAGGGCTCTGCCCTTCTTGACGCTCGGCTAAAAAGAACCAAATAAGTGAAAATTGCCTCGCTGTCAACCCGAAGAATCACAAAGAAGAAAAAAAGACCTCAAGCCCACGAGGGGATTTGAACCCCTAACCCCACCACAGGCCGCCAGTGCTTCGCACATAAAACAGGCGGTCTTCATAAGGGCTCTGCCCTTCTTGACGCTCGGCTAAAAAGAACCAAATAAGTGAAAATTGCCTCGCTGTCAACCCGAAGAATCACAAAGAAGAAAAAAAGACCTCAAGCCCACGAGGGGATTTGAACCCCTAACCCCATCATTACGAGTGATGTGCTCTGCCGACTGAGCTACGTGGGCAAAACTTTTGAAGAAGATTTTAACCCAAACCCAAACAATTATCAAGGAATAGCCTAAAATATGTTATAATTATCCACTATGAAAGAAAAAGGATTTACCCTTATAGAAATTATGGTAGTGATAATCATCCTCTCTATCCTTTCAGCCATATCTATACCTATGCTCCTAAGAGCGCGCCTACAGACAAACGAAGCTCTGAGTTTAAGTACTATAATTGCCTTAAGGAATGCCTGCGAGATGTTCTTTGACTCTTACAAAAGATACCCTCTTACCCTGCAAGAATTAACCCAAACCCGGCCCCCTTTTATATCCTACACTACCCACGAAGAAGATGGCCAGTTTTATATCCATAAATCTGGATACCGGTTTTTACTATATAACAAGGGGGATGATGCCTATTCGTATATTATAGAGGCTCAACCTCTCTCCTATGGATATTCTGGCAAGAAATTCTATAGGATTGACGAAACTGGAATCATAGAATATAAAAATTCTGCAGGGGAACTCTATCAACCTTACAGAGGATGAAATTAGATTATTTCCAAGAAAAATCTATAGAATATGTGAAGAAAGGAAACTCGCTTATGGTATGTGCACCTACAGGTGCAGGCAAAACCCTCATCGCTGAAGAATTGATAAAACACTGCTTAAGGAACGGGGAGGGAGTAATCTACACTGCTCCCATAAAAGCATTAAGCAACCAGAAATACCGCGATTTTGTCGAAGGTTTCGGGCACGAGAATGTAGGCATAATTACAGGTGATGTGAGCATAAATCCTGCCTCAAAAATTATCATAATGACCACAGAGATATTTAGAAACCACATCCTGCAGTCACCCAAGAAACTCGAAGACAAAACCTGGGTCATATTTGATGAAATACATTACCTGGATGATATGGAAAGGGGCACGGTCTGGGAAGAATCTTTAGTGATGCTCCCCCAGCATATGAATTTTTTAGCCTTGAGCGCCACTGTACCTAACGCCGTCCAGATTGTGGAATGGTTAAAAAATGTCCTGCATAAGCCTGTAAAATTGGTGGTGCATCTTAAAAGGCCTGTACCTTTAAGTTTCTATTTTCAATGTCATAACAAAATCGTCTCCGACTTTAAAAAACTTGAATATATATTCAAGAAGATGCCTCTATACCGCTTTAAGCCCAATAGAGTCGTAGACCTGATAAGGCATCTTCAAGATACCGCACGCCTCCCCTGTATATATTTTAGTTTTTCCAGAAGAAAATGTGAAACCTTAGCCTATGAAATGCGCAGGTTCGACTTCCTCAACAATGAAGAAAAAAAACAAATACTCTCCCTGTATTCCTCCCTTCTTGCAAGATTTGACTTAGAAAGCAATGAAACTTCCCAAGATATGTACCATCTGATAAAAAGGGGTGTTGCTTTTCACCACGCAGGGATGCTGCCCAGTCTTAAGGAGACCATCGAACGCCTGTTTACGAGCAAACTCCTTAAAGTTATCTTCACTACAGAAACTTTTGCCTTGGGCATAAATATGCCTGCTAAAACTGTGTGTTTCGACACCTTGGTGAAGTTCTACGGGCGCCACACAAGATATCTAAAAACACGGGATTTCTACCAGATGGCTGGAAGGGCTGGCAGGAGGGGTATGGATAAGAAAGGGTTTGTCTACTGCCGTATAAATCCCCATGAGATAAACCCTTCGATAATCAGAAAAGTCATCTACTCTACTCCTGAACCTGTGAATAGCCAGTTCAACGCCTCCTACGCTACAATCCTTAACCTCTATCAGGACCTGGGAGACAAACTTCTGTCCATTTACCCCCTGACCTTCCATTAT
>CAYNIO010000029.1:870-12451 GCA_964397495.1 uncultured Planctomycetia bacterium | reverse complement strand
TTTGGCAAAAACCTCTAAGAATGTAGTAGGCGTATGCCCAGATTGCGGAGAGGCCCTGAAGTTTGAAGAGGGCTGCGTGGTCTGCAAGTCCTGCGGTTTTTCCCGTTGTTGAAAAAGGGACATTTTTAAATTGGCTTGACAAAAAGGTTTTTAGTATTTGACAGGGTATTTAGAAAAGGTATAATTCATAAATCTATGAAGAAGATTCTTTACATAATTCTTGATGGCTTAGGGGATTTGCCTGTGCCTCAACTTAAGGAGTCTACGCCCCTGGAAACTGCTTTTACCCCCTTTATGGACAGGCTTGCCCGTGAGGGAAGGTGTGGTCTTCTTTATCCTGTCGGAGAGCCAGTGGCGCCAGAGTCAGATGTGGCAGTGATTTCTCTTCTGGGGTATGATGCCCATAAATATTATACAGGTAGAGGTCCCTTAGAGGCCGTAGGCTATGGAATAGATATGCAGGATGGAGACTTGGTCTTTAGAGGAAATTTTGCTACAGTTGCTGATGACGGAAAAAGGATTATAGACAGGCGCGCAGGAAGAAATTTAACTACCCACGAAGCATCTTTGTTGGCTCAGGAAATATCCCAGAAAATAAAACTCAGCAATGCCGACTTTATCTTTAAGAACACTATTGGCCACCGTGCGATATTGCTCATCCGTTCCCGTCAAGGAAAACTTTCGAGCTGGATAGGCAATACAGACCCTGCTTATGAAAGAGAGGGGCTTCTAAGTGTGGCTTTAGAAAATTTTGACCATGTAGTTAAGGATTGTAAACCTCTGGGCGGATATGAGAATGATCCGGCCTGCACTAAAGCCAGCGAACTCACTAATGAATTCACACAAAAAGTTTTCCAGATTCTTAGAGAAAGCGAAGTCAATAGGAGGAGGGTTAACGAAGGGAAATTACCTGCCAATATAATTCTTCTTAGGGACGCGGGTTCTCATCTGCCCAAGTTTGAGCCCATTAAGGAGAGGACGGGCAAAAAATTTGCCTGTTTTGTCCAGATGCCTGTAGAAAGGGGTATAGCCATCCTTACAGGAATGGAGGTGATTGATTTAGGAGAACCCCAATCCTTAGAAGAGGAATATCAGAAGTGGGCAAAGACTGCTTTGGATTCTTTAGATAGATATGATGGTCTTTATATCCATATAAAAGGTCCTGATGAGCCAGGGCATGACGGAGACTCTTTGAGAAAACGCCAGATTATTGAGATGATAGACAGATATTTCTTTGCCAATCTCCTGCCCCACATAAAAAAGGAAGAGGTAGTAATCTGTGTTACAGCTGACCATTCTACCCCCTGTGTTTTGAAGAGCCATTCTCCTGACCCTGTGCCTCTTCTCATATGGGCCCGCGATTTAGATAAGGACGATGTCAAATATTTTGGAGAAAGGTTCTGCAAAGAAGGCTCTTTAGGCACAGTTAAGGGCCCAGACTTGCTTTCTTTCCTGGTAAAACTCGCAGGATAAATTCTTTACAGGTAAGAATAATGAGGATTCATTTTTGCCTAAGAAGTTTCTGAAATATGATTTGCATTCCAAGGTAGAAAAGCTCCTAAGTAGATTGGGAGGGCTATTACGGAGAGAGTTAGATAGCAGTGCTGAATACACTTGTAAACCATAACTAAAAAATTATGCGATCGCATAATTTTTTTATTATAGATGGGAGGGGCAGGAAAGCGTTTTAAAAATAGAGTATGGAAAAATTTGAGGTAATTGTTGTAGGCGCAGGACACGCAGGGACTGAGGCCTCTTACATCTGCAGTCGTATGGGCCTTGATACCCTTTTAATTACCATGGACTTGGATATGATAGGTCACACCTCCTGCAATCCAGCCATCGGAGGGGTAGCCAAGGGACACCTGGTAAGAGAGATAGATGCGTTGGGAGGCATAATGCCCAAGATAACAGATTATTCTGCTATTCAGTATCGCAGGCTCAATCGCAGTAAAGGTCCTTGCGTGTGGTCAACTCGGGCCCAGGTAGACAGAGCCCTTTACAGGAAATACGCCCGTAAATTTCTTGAGGAGCAGAAGAATCTTTCGTTTTTCCAAGATGAGGTCAAAGATATTATTGTAGAAGCAGGCAGAGTCAGTGGGGTAATTACCCGATATAGAGAATTCAGATGCCAGTGTGTAATTTTGTGTCCGGGGACATTTCTGGGAGGTTTAATTCATATAGGCCTTGAGCATTTTTCTGGAGGAAGATTGGGAGAAAAAGCAAGCATAGATTTAGTAAAGACATTGCAGAGGTTGGGATTTTCTTTGAGGAGTTTCAAGACTGGTACCTGTGCCCGTCTTGATTCGAGGAGCCTTGATTATTCCAAGATGCAGCCTCAGTATTCAGAAGATGACGTAGAGTCTTTTTCCTGTGAGGTGGACGAAAGAGTTAATCCTCAGAAGATTTGTTTTCTGACCTACACCAATGAAGAAACGCATAAAATAATTCTGAAAAATCTTAACCGTTCGCCTTTGTATACAGGGGTAATAAAATCTCAGGGGGTAAGGTATTGTCCCTCTTTGGAGGACAAGGTGGTAAAGTTTAGAGACCATCCGCGGCATCAAGTTTTTATTGAACCTGAAGGTCTGGACAATTGTGAGGTTTATCCTAACGGGATTTCCACATCTTTGCCTTTAGATGTTCAGGAGGAATTTATCCATACTATCCCCGGACTGGAGAGGGCAAAAATCCTCAGGCCCGGCTATGGCATAGAGCACGCAGTAATAGATGCGCGCAATCTCTATCCAACGTTGGAGGCTAAGCATATAAAAGGGTTATTCTTAGCAGGTCAGATTAATGGTACCACTGGCTATGAAGAGGCAGCCTCCCAGGGGCTGGTTGCAGGCATAAATGCTGGTCTTAAAGTTAGAAATAGAGAGCCTTTTGTATTAAAAAGAGATACCTCTTATATAGGGGTTCTTATAGACGATTTAACTCTCAAAGGCACAGATGAGCCATACAGGATGTTCACATCCCGATCAGAGTTTAGATTTATCTTGAGGGAATCCAACGCTGACCTAAGACTATCTGAGCATGCTTATAATTTAGGGCTCATATCTAAAGAGCGTCTGGAGAGGGCAAGATTTAAGAATAAGGCGATAAAAAATTTTCTGGAGAAACTCTTTTCTCTAAAAATATATCCCCATAAAGAGTTGGGCCTACGTATAAAAGAAATTCTGGGGCTTGAAGTAAAAAGTTCCCTTACAGCCTTTCAGATTCTTAAAAGGCCAGGCATAACTTTAAAGAAATTATGCCAGGCCCTCGGTATAAACTGCCGAGAATTAGATAATTTTTCCCGACGTGAGATTGAGATTGAAGCCAAGTACGAAGGTTTTATAAAAAGGGAGCTGCAGGAGGCAAAGAATTTAGAATTTCTCAATAATCTCGAAATCCCTGAAGGTTTTAAAGTGGAGGGTATAAGCGGTTTGTCTAATGAGGTGAAGCATAAAATTAAATATTATCAACCACAAAACTTAGGCCAGGCGAAGAGTATCCCGGGGATTACTCCGGCAGCCATTTTACTTCTGGCTTATCATATAAGGAGATTTAACAATGAAGAGAAAGAGAAAAGACCTAGAAGCCATATTTAAAATAAGCCAGGCAATTATAAGCGATCTGTATCTTGAGGATATTCTAAAGTTGATTGTGGAGGTTGTTTCCCAACTTATGGGTTCACGAATATGTTCTCTAATGCTCCTCGACGATGATGGATACCTAAGGATTAAAGCTACGCAATCAGTAAGCAAGGAATACAATGAAAAGCCTTCCCTTAAGGTGGGCGAGGGGATTGCTGGAAGCGTTGTTAAACACAAGAAGCCCTTGGCAATATTTGACGTAAGGAAACATCAGGAATATAAATATAAGGACATAGCCAAGAAGGAAGGGTTGGTTTCCTTGCTGTGTGTGCCTTTGATAGTGAAGGATAGGGCTATTGGGGTGTTGAATTGCTATACTTCTCAACCCCATAGGTTCTCTTCCCGTGAAAAAAAGATTCTTTCTACCATTGCTAACCAGGCAGCGTTAGTTATCGAGAATACCCGCCTCATCATAGAGACCAGACTCATCCAGGAAAAACTGGAAGCGCGCAAACTGATTGAGAGGGCAAAAGGGATTCTTATGAAAGAATTGAAACTAGATGAGGAATCTGCCTACAGACTTATGCAAAAATATAGTATGAGCAAGAGGCTATCTCTTAAAGAGATAGCCCAGTCTATAATCACTACCCAGGAATTAAGGAATATCCCCCAAAACTTAGAGCAATTCTGAAATATAGTGGGCAGCTTTTCTTGAAGGATTTTCTTCTTTCAGTATAGGCCTTATCTTTCTTAACTCTTCCATGATAGACTGCATTTCTTGAGGTGAAGACAAAAATTTTTTGAGGTATCTGTAGATATTTAGAGGGTTTGCTTCTCTTTGAATGAGTTCAGGCACCACTTTCTTGCCTAAAAGGATATTCACCATCCCTATATAAGGAGTTTTTATTAAGGTTTTTAGGATAAGGAAACTGAAGTGTGCCAATTTATAAACGATGATAAATGGCTTTTCTAACAACGCTACCTCTATCGTGGAAGTACCTGAGCAGACTATTAAGAAATCGCAACTCTTAATAGCAGCATACCTTGCATTTTCAACGATTGCTACATTTAACTCAGAAAATTCTTCCAAACGCCTTTCAATTAGTTCCTGGGGGACCTTTTGGGATTTGATGAGTATGAATTTGCTTTGAGGGAAATCTTTCTTTATAAGTTTTAGTCCTTCCAGGATGGGCGTAAGCAGGTATTGGACTTCGCTCTTTCGGGAGCCGGGCATTATTCCTATAAGGGGGCGTCGGTCCAGATTTAGTTTTTTCTTGAATTCTTGAGGTGGGATCTCCGGCTTTATTAGTTCTAGGCGGGGATAACCCACAAATTTCACATTTACTCCTTCATTTTTGTAGAATTCCTCCTCAAATTTGAATATCACAAGCATTAAATCCACGCATTTTTTTATGGTATTTATTCTTCCTTTTCTCCAGGCCCAGATTTGAGGGCTTACATAGTAAACTACTTTCAGATTCATCTTTTTTGCTTCGCGGGCGAGTCTGAGATTAAAACCTGGATAGTCTATAAGGATGAGGGTTTGAGGTTGGAATTCTTTTAAGGTTTTTAGAGTGAGGTTGAATATCTTTTTAAATAGTCTTATATTTCTCAATACTTCAAATATCCCCACTACTGAAAGAGACACCAGGTCATATATAACATCGACGCCTTCTTTTTCTAAGTTTCTGCCTCCTAGGGCTTTGATTTCTATGTGGGGATGAGATTTTTTAAGTTCTTTTACAAGAAGGCAGGCCAGAGACTCTGCTGATTCTTCACCTGCGACCAAGAATACTCTTTTCATACCTTCTAACTTTCTTGTCAATATCTAAGCATACTTCAAGGCTTTTTAAGGCTTCTTTTATAGGAAAGGTAGATTTATTCTTTTGGCAGGAGGATATGAATTCTTTCAATTCTCTTTTTAGGGGTTCTTCCTTTTCTACCTTTAAAGGTATTTTAGCTATGAGATTTTGGTTTTTCCTGTAGATGGAACCTTCCTGGGTGCGGTAATCTATAGAGGCATACATGTTAGAGGTGAAGACCCTTAATTTCCTCAAAGTCTCGTCAGAGATGCGTGAGGAGGTAATATTGGCAATACAGTCATTCTGAAAATAAAGTCTTGCCTGGGCGATATCTGCTTTGGGACTTACAACCTTTATCCCAAAGGCTTCCACTTTCTTGAGGGGGGAATTTACTAAACCCAAGACTATATCTATGTCATGTATCATTAAATCCAAAACTACGCTTACTTCAAGATTCCGGGACGAAAAAATGTTGAGGCGGTGAATCTCAATGAATATAGGGCGTTTTATAATTCTTTTAATCTCAAGGAAGGCACTGTTATATCTCTCGATGTGCCCCGCATAGAGGACAACCTTGTTTTTGCGGGAAAGAAAGAGAAGTTTTTCTGCCTCTTTTATATTGAGGGTAAGGGGTTTCTCAATAAGGCAGTGTTTTTTGTTTTCAAGGACAAGTTTCCCCAGTTCATAATGAGTGGGAGTGGGTGTGGCAATTATGAGTGCTTGAGAATCTGCAATTAAATCCTCAAGGCACAGGTATCTTTTTACCTTAAATTCTTCTTCCGCTTGTTTGGAGCGGGCATTATTTATATCAAATACCCCTTGCAGGATGCATTCTTTCAAGGCAAGCAATGTCTTAAGATGTAGAGTTCCAAACTTTCCTACGCCTATTAGACCAATTTTTATTCTTTTCATAGAGACTAATATTATCAGTGAGGTTGTATAAAGTCAACGGATATGATAAAATCCCCTGGAAATGAAGAATTATGTAGATAACTACAAGAGGCTCTTACGTTTTCTTAAAGGGCATTTGGGGGAGTTCTTACTCGCTTCTTTCCTTATGTTGTTTTCGGCTGTATTCGGTGGTGTCTCCATCGGGATGATAGTGCCTATAGCAGATAAGATTCTTTCCGGCAAGAGTATAATTTTACCTCCAGGCAGCCCTCCGTTTTTATTGTCTTTTATAGACAAGGTAAATTCTCTGGAAAGAATCATCCTTCTTAAGTATGTAGCAATATTTATGGTTGTTTTGTTTCTGATTAAGAGCGTTTTTATGTTTTTTCAGAATTACCTTATGAACGATGTGGGTTTAAAAATAGTTACAGATATCCGCAATAAGATTTTTGAAAAGATTCAGAGGCTGTCGTTAGATTTCTTTGAACGCAGACATTCAGGGCAACTTTCTATAAATATTATAAGCGATACGGAATTGGTCCAGCATGCTATAACCTACGCCCTTAATGACTTTGTCTATCAAGGATTTCAAGTGATAGTATTTTTGGGCATAGCCCTTTTTATCAACTTGAAGCTTACTTTGATTTCCCTTTTGGTTTTTCCCAGCATAATATTCCCCATAGCAAAGTTAGGCAAGAGGATAAAAAAATTTACTACCAGGTCTCAAGAGGAGTTGGGTCAAATAAACAAAGTTATACTGGAGAATATTACATCTCAAAGGATAATAAAGGGTTTTAACCTTGAGGGTATCCAGATTTCCAAATTCAAGAGTTTTAATTACAATATATACAAATTCAGGAAGAAAATGATTAAGAGGCTTTTAGTTATGGCCCCCCTCACAGAGTTTGTAGGTTCATTGATGGCAGTTATGCTCTTTCTGGTAGGAGGCAGAGAGGTCATTTTAGGGAAGATTTCATTTGGGGTATTTGGTTTATTCCTGGGTTCTCTTCTTTCTATGATAAGACCCCTTAAGAAATTAAGTAGTGTGCATTCTATAAATCAGAGGGCTTTTGCTGCTTCAGAGAGGATATATAGTATATTGGATTATCCTTCAGAGATAACAGAGAGAAAGGACTGCCGCAGGATTAGAGAATTTAAAGACGAGATAGTTTTTGACGATGTCCACTTTCGATATTCCACAGGAGATTGGGTATTAAAGGGAATAAATCTTGTTGTCAGGAAAGGAGAAAAACTTGCTATTGTGGGTCAGAGCGGAGAAGGAAAAACAACCCTCGTGAATCTTCTCCCCAGATTTTATGACCCCCAGAAGGGGAGAATTCTCATCGATGGATTAGATTTGAGAAATGTCTGTATTAAAGACCTGAGGTTTCTCATAGGGATAGTAACCCAGGAACCCATTGTTTTTAATACCACTGTGGAAGAAAATATTTCCTATGGAAGGCCTGGAGCCAGTTCTCAAGAGATTCGGGAAGCAGCCCAGCTGGCTTTTGCCGATGAGTTTATAAGAAATCTACCCCAGCAGTATAAAACTATTATAGGCGAAAGAGGATTTACTCTTTCCGGTGGAGAGAAACAAAGGCTGTGTATTGCCAGGGCCATATTAAAAAATCCTCAGATATTGATTCTCGATGAAGCTACCTCACAGCTGGATTCAGAATCAGAAAGAATTGTTCAGGAGGCTCTAAGCAGGCTTATGGAGGGCAGGACAGTTTTTATTATTGCCCATAGGCTCTCTACCATAAGAGATGTTTCCCGAATAATAGTGTTGGATAAAGGAAAAGTTGTGGAGGAAGGTTCCCACCAATTTCTTATGGAAAAGGGTAAATTTTACCCTTATTTATACAATCTGCAATTTTCAAGCAATTCTTTAGGTCAATAATACCTTAATATTGCTAGGCTTTTACAAAAATTGCCAAATTTCAGAAATGTGATATACTAAGCATTTACATAACCAGGGATTTGGTTTATAATTCAAAGTCTAAATAAGAGAGGTAGAAATGGTACCTGAAATTATACGCAAACTATTGGAAGCAGGGGTCCATTTTGGCCATCAGGCTAAAAAGTGGAATCCCCAGATGAAAAAGTTTATCTTCTCCAAGAGAAGCGGAATATACATAATAGATTTGGAGAAGACGGTGCAGTATCTGGAGAAGGCGCGGGAATTCTTGAAGGATATGGCTGCTGGCGGGGGAAAAATTCTTTTTGTGGGCACAAAAAAACAGGCTCAGGCTTTAATAAGGGATATTGCCACTCAATGTGATATGTATTATGTGGACCAGCGTTGGGTAGGAGGCCTGCTTACCAATTTCCATACCATTAAATCGCGCTTAGAGCACTTTAAGCGTCTCCTCAAAGAACAGGAGGAGACAGGATTTGAGGGCTACACCAAGAAAGAGAAGGCAAAACTTTTAAAAGAATTGGATAGGATGAAGAGGAATTATTCCGGGGTTAAAGACATGCAGGATTTACCGCAAGCCTTGTTTATTGTAGACCCTAAGAGAGAAGAGTTGGCAGTAAGAGAGGCGCGTAAACTAAATATACCAACGGTTGCTCTCATAGATACCAATGGCGACCCGGAGGTGATTGATTATCCTATACCTGGTAATGACGATGCCATAAAGTCTATAAGAGTGATACTGGAGTTAATTTTAGAAAGCATAAAAGAGGGGCAAAATATTTTTAAGATCAAAACAGGTTCAGTCTCTAAAACCGATGAGGTTTCCTCTGAAGATGAGGCGGTTGAGGCCGACTCTCAAGATCTCGGAAATTCTACTCAGGCACAGGAGGAGTAAAAATGGCAGGTTTAGAAGAGATTAAAAAATTAAGGGATATAACAAAACTGGGGATTATGGATTGCAAACAGGCTTTAAGGGAGGCTGAGGGAGATATAGAAAAGGCGGTAGAAATCCTGAGGAAGAAAGGTTTGGCAACATTGAAAAAAAGAGCAGACAGGAGAGTCTCGGAAGGCCGCATTGCCTGTAAGAGTAGTCAGGATAACAAAAGTGTGGTTATGATATGTTTGTGTTGCGAAACAGATTTTGTTGCCAACAGTGAAGATTTCATAAAGGCAGTTTCGCTTCTGGCAGACTATGCTTTGGTTTGTCCTTCTCCTGTAGACATAAAGGAACTTTTAGATACCCAGTTAAATGGTAGAAGGTGTTCTGATGTTATCACTGAATTGGCTAGCAAGACAGGAGAGAAGATAGAAGTTTCAGATTTTGTCCGCTATACCCTCCAGGGGCCAGGGGTAATAGGTTCCTATGTGCATTTCAACCATAAGGTCGCTTCCTTAATAGAGGTAGGCTGTGAAAATGATTCTCTTTCCCGGGTAAAAGAAGTTCAGTCATTTGCCGACGATTTAGCTATGCACATTGTTGCTTCTTCCCCTCTTTACATAGCATCCCAGGACATACCTGCTGAAGTTTTGGAAAAGGAAAAGGAAATTTATCGCACTCAGGCTTTAGAATCAGGCAAGCCGGAAAACATCGTTGACAGAATAGTTCAGGGAAAACTTGTGAGATTTTTTGAAGAGACTTGTCTTCTTGAGCAGGCATTTATAAAGGATTCTTCTGGCAAGACTAAAGTTAGGGATTACCTCAAAGAGGTTGTGTTTAAGGCTAGAGGGAGCGTAAGCATAAGGAGATTTAAGAGGTTAGAAGTTGGCAGCTAAAGTTAAATACAAGAGGGTAGTTCTAAAGATAAGCGGAGAGGCTTTTCGGGGAAGATTCCGTCATGGTATAGATCCTGATTTTTGTCTTAATTTAGCCAGAGAGATAAAAAAACTCTGGAAGGAGAAGATAGAGATTGCTTTAGTGTTAGGCGGTGGCAATATTTTTAGAGGGAAACTTCGCTCTCAAGATTTTGAGATGGACCGCGCAGTAGGTGATTACATGGGGATGTTGGCTACGGTGATAAATGGATTGGCTTTGCAGAATGCCTTGGAGAAGATAGGGGTACCCACCAGGGTCATTACCGCTATTCAGATGCACCAGATAGCAGAACCTTACATAAGAAGAAGGGCTATAAGGCATTTAGAGAAGAAAAGGGTAGTGATTTTTGTTGCAGGGACCGGTAATCCTTTTTTTACTACAGATACTGCTGCTGCTTTGAGGGCTGCAGAGATTGGGGCAGACGCAATTTTTAAAGCTACCAAAGTAGACGGAGTTTATTCCTCCGACCCTTTAAGAGACAAAAATGCTCGTCTTTATAAAAGATTGAAATATATAGAGGTAATAAATAACAAGTTAGAGATTATGGATTCTACGGCTATCGCCCTTTGCATGGAAAATAAACTTCCCATAGTCGTCTTCAATCTTAATAAAAAAGGCAATCTTTGGAGAGCGGTTAGAGGCCAGAATATAGGCACAGTTATAAACTAGTAAGAATTTTTCCTGCCATTCTCCTAAACGAGGAGGGGAATATGATTTCTAAACAAGTTCTAAAAGAAACTGAAGACCTGATGAAGAAGGCTCTGCAGTCCTGCCATAGAGAATTTGCAGAGATAAGGAGCGGTCGAGCCCATCCTTCTATGGTAGAGGGGTTGATAGTAGACTATTATGGGACACCTACCCCCCTTAAGCAGATAGCTTCAGTAACTGTCCCCGATGCCCGTTTGATTATTATCCAGCCGTGGGACCCTTCAAGTGTAGAGGCTATTCAGAAGGCAATATTGAATTCTAACTTGGGTTTTAACCCTCTGGTGGAGGGAAAGGTTCTTAAGGTTCCTGTGCCTCCTTTGTCTGAAGAGAGAAGAGAAGAGTTAATTAAGGTGGTAAAACATATGGCGGAAGAGGGCAAGATTTCTGTACGCACAGTGCGAAGAGATGCTATAGAGAAGGTGAGGCAGTTGGAAAAGGATAAAAAAATTGGAGAGGATGATAAGTATCGCCTTCAAGAAGAGATTCAGAAATTTACTGATAAATATATAGAGGAAATAGATAAACTTTTCGAGGAGAAGAGGAAAGAGTTATTAGAATCTTAGAGTATTCTGCCCGCAATTCCAAAGGTAGGGGTCAGCTTTAGAAGTTCTTTGATAAGTTTGTGGTAAGGGGTAGACCTTTCGCGGACGTGGCGGACAAAATTTACACCAAGGGTGTTATTAAAATAGTTTTGCCCGCATTACCGGGGTTGGAAGAGAATGTAGGGTTTTTTGATAGCCTTTTGTGGGTGCAATAACCTTTCGCGGACGTGGCGGACAAAACTAATGCTTTTTTCCAGAAAGCATCATTTAAAATGTTTTGCCCGCATTACCGGGGTTGGAAGAGAATGTAGGGTTTTTTGATAGCCTTT
>CAYNIO010000029.1:285-770 GCA_964397495.1 uncultured Planctomycetia bacterium | reverse complement strand
TGTGGGTGCAATAACCTTTCGCGGACGTGGCGGAACTGGCAGACGCGCAGGACTTAGGATCCTGTCCCGCAAGGGGTGGGAGTTCAACTCTCCCCGTCCGCAGGGATAGAAGACAATTGTAGGCCAAAAAGTTTTTGCTTACAATAAGAAATTATATTTTACTTCTTTGTTTTTTCTTCAGGGTGACAGCGAGGCTGGTTTTGTTCATTGAAAGGCTCTTCAAGCGAGCGTCAACAGGGACAGAGTCCCTATGAAGGCCGACTTAAGATTAGGGTGTCAAGGCACCTGTCGGCCTGGTTGGGAGTTCAACTCTCCCCGTCCGCAGGGATAGAGAACAACTAAAGACTGCGAAGTTTTTGTTTGCAATAAGAAAATATATTTTACTTCCCTGTTTTTCTTCAGGGTGACAGCGAGCACAGATTTTGTTCATTGAAAGACTCTTCAAGCGAGCGTCAACAGGGACAGAGTCCGGTTGATATAAAAAG
>CAYNIO010000029.1:0-275 GCA_964397495.1 uncultured Planctomycetia bacterium | reverse complement strand
ATTTTTGTATAGGGCAGGTGGCGGAACTGGCAGACGCGCAGGACTTAGAATCCTGTGGGATAAACCCGTGCGGGTTCGACTCCCGCCTTGCCCAGAAAGAGAGAAGCGGGTGTAGCTCAGTTGGTAGAGCGTCACGTTGCCAACGTGAAGGTCGGGGGTTCAAAGCCCCTCACCCGCTCCAAATTAAAAATTACTTAAGAGCGAATGAGATTAGTAGATTTCATAAATAAATCTGCCATCATAGATGATTTGAAATCTGTTAGAAAAAAAGAGGT
>CAYNIO010000028.1:7853-12549 GCA_964397495.1 uncultured Planctomycetia bacterium | reverse complement strand
AAAATTTGACTTTTTTGAGAATATATGATAAATTTCTTGCCTTATGAAGAAGACACCTGTGCCCAAAAAGAAAGAGATCAAAAGGCAGTGGTTGCTCATCGATGCCAGAGATAAAACTCTAGGAAGGCTTGCTACGAGGATAGCCCGCATTTTAAGGGGGAAACATAAGAGTTATTATACCCCCAATTTAGACTGCGGAGATTATGTAGTAGTGGTGAATGCCAAATATATACGGCTTACAGGCAAGAAGATGCAAGAGAAGGTTTATCGCAAATATTCAGGTTATCCTGGAGGATTGAAGGAAATAATTTTGAGCGAGATGCTGCGCAAAAATCCCGGCAAGGTGTTGAGGCTCGCAGTGGAGAGGATGGTCTCTCGCAATTCTTTAGGCAAGAGGATAATGAGAAAACTTAAGGTTTACCCTGAATCTCAGCATCCTCATACTGCTCAAAACCCCCAACCCATAGAGGTGTAAGAGATGAGTGAAGATTCCGCAAAGACTTTAGAATTTAGAAGAATTTGGGCGACAGGTAGGCGGAAAACTTCTACGGCGCGGGTGGAACTGCTTTATGAAGGAAAGGGCAATTTTAGAATAAATGGCAGAGAATTAGAAAAATATTTTTCCATACCTTCCCAGAGAATCTATGTGCTTCAGCCTCTTAAGATAACAGGCCTAGCCGATAAAGTGGATGTGAAGGTTAAGGTTCAAGGAGGAGGCTCTCAAGGTCAAGCAGGAGCAGTACGTTTAGGGATTGCCCGATGTTTGGCGCAGCTCAATCCCGATTTAAGGTCCACCCTGCGTAAAGAAGGTTTTCTTACCCGCGACCCACGGGCTAAGGAACGCAAAAAATACGGTCAAAAAGGAGCCCGCCGCAAGTTTCAGTGGACTAAGCGTTAATTTATCCTCAGCCTTCGTACAATCTCGATTTGAGTTGACACCAATTTTGAGAGTGTTAAGATATAGCTGATGTTAGGAGATGCGCCTCCTAAAATATTGGTAGTCGATGATGAGCAAGAGGTGGTAAACAGCATAAAGGTTATACTGGAGAACGCTAATTACCAAGTTATTTCTACTACCAGTGGAAGAGAGGCTTTAGAATTAGCAAAAATCCACATTCCTGATTTAATAATTTTAGATATTGTAATGCCAGAGATGGATGGTTCGGATGTGGCTAGTGCTTTGGAAGAATATCCCTCCACTGCCCATATCCCCATAGTCTTTCTTACCGGCCTCATAACCAAGGATGAGGAACAGAGACTAAGGGGAGAAGCGGGGAAAAATCATATCCTTGCCAAGCCTCTCACCTCAGAAGAATTAATAGGAAAGATAGAGGAAGTATTGGGAAGTTAGTATTTTTCTTCTTTAAGATATTATGAAATTTCTTGATGAGGCTTTTTTTAAGAAGCCCCTCCCTTATATTCTGCAGTCCCTTCTTGCTTCCATTACTATGTTTTTTATACTCACTTTTTTAGATATAATTTCCCACACCGCTATCATTGCCAGTTTAGGAGCCACCGCTTTCATAGTTTTTACCCTTCCCCACAAGCTTTCTTCAAGATTAAGGTCTGTGGTCGGGGGGTATGTGGTAAGTATCATTGTAGGCTGCGGATGCAGTATTTTGAGTCGGAAGTTTTTTCTTCTAAACCCAAGTCTTAAAATTCATTATGTAATATTTGGAGCCTTATCCGTAGGAATATCTTTATTCCTAATGGCTATTACAGATACTGAACATCCTCCTGCTGCAGGTATGGCGTTGGGGTTAGTGATAAATACCTGGGATTATAATACCCTTCTTTTCATAGTAGGGGCGGTAGTAGTTATGTATTCAGTCAAGAGAATTCTTAGGCCTTTGATGGTTGACCTCATATAATATGTCAGATTATTTACTAAAACTTTCGGCTTCTACGTTGAATGTCTTTTTAGATTGCCCGCGTTGTTTTTGGATTATGATGAATAAAAAGATACGCCGACCTCGAGGGCCTATGCCGTCCATTACCACAGGTATGGATTCAATAATCAAGAAATATTTTGAAGGTTTCCGCCAGAAGAAAGAATTGCCGCCATTTCTGGAGGGTAAATTGCCAGTAAAACTTATCGATAGACTTCCCCAGGCTCTTTATTATAAACCTAAAGATTTAGATGCTCTTTTGTGGGGAAAACTTGATGAATGTGTGGTTTTTGAGGACAATACCTATGCGGCATTAGACCATAAAACTAAAGGCTCTTCGCCTAAAGATGTTCATCCTGCCTTTAAATTTCAGATGGATGTGTATACCCTGCTTCTTGAGGAGAATGGATATCATACAAGAAACTTAGCGTTTCTTATATATTATTTCCCTTCAGAACCTTTGACTCTTGAGGGGTTTAATTTTAAAGTAGAGGTCCACCCTATCCGCACTGATCCCCAGAATGCCTTCCGTGTTTTTCGCCAGGCTCTGGAGATTCTAAAAAAGCCTATTCCGCAACCTTCCTCAGAGTGCGAATATTGCCGTTATTTTCAATCTCTCCAAAACATACTTTAATTTGACAAAAAGGTCGGACTTTAGTGTCAAATTAAGATTGAAGAAATGGTGGAGGTGGCGGGAATCGAACCCGCGTCCTCAGGGATTCAGCACAGGCTCCTACATGCTTAGCCTTTTCTTTTGTCTTTGCCTTAAAGCGCCGAAAGGGCAGGCTCTTTAAGGCGCATCTCCTGTAAAATGTCCCTCAGATCCCAGGAGAAAGGACCTTGAGGTTAGCCTCAAAACCGAACCCTTAACAGGAGAGAGGCATTCCTATTAAGGGCCCCATCTTTAGTTTAAGATGGGAGTCATGCCGGCAAAACCGGCATAAGCGGCATACGGAGTTATGGCGCTTATTTGGTTGCAAGCCTGTTAAAGGCCGGCCTGCCCACCTGCATGCAACCTTGCACCTCTTGCCCTGAGTCGAGTCCTTTTCACCCCCATATCAAAGAACTATTTTTTAAAATAGCGGGAAATTTCTCTTTGACTTTCTCTTTCTATGTCCCTTTCTTTAAGTTTTCTTTTTTTCTCGTATTTCCTTTTTCCTTTGCACAGGGCAATTTCCACTTTGGCCCAGCCGCGTTCGTTAAAGTATACCCTTAGGGGTATAAGGGTGTATCCCCGTTGGGATACCAACCCCCATATTCTTTTTATTTCCTTTTTCTTAAGGAGCAGTTTTTTTTCTCTGCGGGGATTGTGCTTGAAAGCAGTAGATTTTTCAAATTCAGGTATATGCAAGTTGTAGGCAATGATTTCTGCGTTTTCTATTCTGCAAAAAGAGCCGTCCAGGTTGCATCTTCCTCCTCGCAGAGATTTTACCTCGCTTCCTTGCAAACATAATCCCGCTTCATATTTTTCAATGACCGTATAGTCTCTTAAAGCTTTGCGGTTGGTGGCGACGACTCTCATCTTCTATATACCATATGTTATCAATATTTTCAAGAAAGACAACTGAATATTACCAGCCATCCAGGGATAGTGAAAATACTTAAAATATGGGAAAGAAATACTCCTGAAGCCATAAAGCCTTTGTTAGAGCCAGCCCAGGAACTAACGATAGGAAGGCTTGCTGCTGAAGGCATGCATAGTTGAATAAAGATAAATATTTTAAGGAGAGGGTCCAAGCTTAAATGGTTTAGAATTATTAACCCTAGACCTGGAAGGGCTATCAATTTGAGTGCAGAAGATAAAAGCGCAAGCTTAAATACATTCCTTTTCAGGAATTTGCGTTCATCCCAGAGGAATATTCCCAGAACCACCATAGAGAGTACAAAGGTTGTGTTTCCTACAAGGGAGGCTGTTTCTATGATAAGAGGGGGTATGTATTTTTTTAAACCTGAGATAACTATCAGGAAGGAAAATATAACCCCTACTACCGGAGGGGTAAAAATGTATTTTAGTTTAAATTTTTCCCCCTTTCTTCTTGAGAGGAAGGATACGCCTCCTGACCACATGAGGATATTGAAGCCCACAAGATATACAAATATGAGTACAAGAAATTTTTGATGCGTTATTTGAGGAAAGAGGAAAAGAGATAGGCTCATGGGGAGATAACCGCAGTTCTGGAAGGCTACAAGCATAGTAAATTCTTTTTTAGGTACAGATCTTTTAATGCCATATATTGGGAAGGCAAGGACAAATCCTGCAGAGAATATTATTAAGCTTAGGCCTATGAGGATAAAAGGGTTGTACTTCCAGAAGAGGTGGCTGTTCTTAAGCATTTGGGAAAATACCAGGGATGGCACGCTTATTTTAACCAGAAAATTAACGAGAAAATCAGATACCTCTTTATTTGTCCATTTTCTCCACGCCAGAGACCCCCCCAGCAATATCAGTATAAATATCTTTAAGATAGCGCCTATTATGTGAGAAATTTGCATATTCATGATAAGTGGATTTTAAAGGAAAAAGGTCTGTTTGACAAATAGAAGAAAGTGGAATATTATAAAAACTCTATTTGGTATTTTAGTAAGTAGGAGGTCCAGACTATCGCTTGAAGGGTGGAATTTTCAGCCTGCCGTGGTGGCGGTGGCGGACAAGACTGAAGTCTCGCCTAGAGGCTTTTTAAAATGTTGTGCCCGCATTTGTTCAGGGTTTGAAAAGAGGCAGGTTGTTTGGATGACTGTTCTTTAGAGATAAAACCTTTCGCCGCGGTGGCGGACAGGAGCAATCACTTAAGAAAGTGATTTTTAAA
>CAYNIO010000028.1:0-7753 GCA_964397495.1 uncultured Planctomycetia bacterium | reverse complement strand
AGAGGGTTATTTGATAACTGTTCGCTAACAGAGAACCTTTCGCCGCGGTGGCGGACAGGAGCAATCACTTAAGAAAGTGATTTTTAAATGCTCCTGCCCGCAATCGTAGGGATTTCTAAAAGAAGAGGGTTATTTGATAACTGTTCGCTAACAGAGAACCTTTCGCCGCGGTGGCGGAATTGGCAGACGCGCATGGTTCAGGACCATGTCTCTTCACAGGGGTGGGAGTTCAAATCTCCCCCGCGGCATTAAAATAGACTTAAAACTTCTTCTTTAATAGTTGTTTTGCAGGATGACAGCAATAAGATTAGATTTCTTGACCAGGATTTATATGTATGTTATTATAGCACCTCTTTAAAGAGGTAGATCTTATGGAAGCGGTAATCATTACAGGAGGAAAACAGTATCTGGTAAAAGAGGGCCAGGTGCTTGACGTGGAAAAGATAGAAGGTGAACCTTCGAAAGAGATAGTCTTTGATGAGGTTCTTTTAGTTTTAGAAGGCAAGGACAAACTTAAAATAGGAAAACCTTTTGTTAAAAATGCTAAAGTTAAAGCACAGATTATTGAGCAGAAAAAAGCCAAAAAGGTTATAAGCTTCAGGTATACCCGCAGAGAGCAATACAAGAGAAAAAAAGGCCACCGCCAGAGGCTTACCCGCGTAAAAATAACCGGCATAAAAGTCTAAGAATAGGTGTTTGTAGACCAGGCTTCCATTGTAGTCAAGGCAGGAGATGGAGGTAGGGGTTGCCGCTCCTTTAAAAAACTAGGGCCCAAAAAAAAGATTCCCAATGGCGGAGATGGAGGCAGGGGGGGAGATGTAATTTTAGAAGCCGACCAGAATAAACACTCCCTTCTTGATTTTTCCTACCGTAAAAATTTTAAGGCTACTTCAGGAAGAAGTGGTTCTTCCAACAACAAAACAGGAAAGAGTGGGAAAGATCTCATTATTAAGGTTCCCTGTGGGACTCTCGTGCGGGATGAAAATGATTCTGAGGTGATTGCAGATTTAGTCCATCATGGCCAGAGGGCAATCGTTGCCAAGGGAGGAAGAGGGGGGAGAGGGAATAATAATGCTCCTTGGGCTGAAGAGGGTCAAAAAGGAGAAGAACGCCACATTCTCCTTGAGCTTAAGTTCCTAGCAGATGTAGGCATAGTAGGTCTTCCCAATTCGGGTAAATCTACGCTAATAAATGCTTTATGCGGGACACATTCTCGGATAGGAATTTACCCTTTTACTACCAAGATTCCTATCTTGGGAGTTTTGAGGAGTGGTGCTACACGGATGGTGTTTGCTGATATACCAGGAATAATAAAAGATGCCCATAAGGGCAGAGGTTTAGGTCTTTTATTTTTGCGCCATATAGAGAGGACTAAAATTATGGTATTTCTTTTGGATGCCAGCCCTATGCAAAGTCTATCCTTGGATGAGCAGTTTGAAGTTCTGAAGGGAGAACTTAAAAATTATAATTGGCAACTCCTTAAAAAACCTTATATAATAGCGGTAAATAAGATAGATTTAGAGGAATCTCGAGGGCGCCTTAAAGAATTTTCCAAGAGACGCAGAAAAAATGTAGTCTTCATCTCGGCCTTGAAGAGGATAAATTTAGATAGGTTGGTAAAAATGATTTTAAAGAGACAGAGGAATGAAAAGGGTAGTAGTAAAGATAGGTAGTTCTGTAATTGCTCCCCAAGGTTTATTGAATACCAAACTCTTGAGGAGGATATTGGGAGAGATAAACTCTCTTATCGATTCCTCTTGGAGCGTATTTTTAGTCAGTTCAGGAGCCATAGCAGTAGGCATGCACAAATTAAATATTTCTTCCCGTCCTCAAGATATGAAGTCTCTTCAGGCTTGTGCTTCTGTGGGCCAGGTTTTTCTGATGGATACCTATAACCGCCTTATGAAACCTTACGGGAAGGTATGCGCCCAAATACTTCTTACTTGGGATGATTTTACAAATAGGAGAAGGTATCTTAATGCGAGGAATACTCTGTTTTCCCTTTGTGGGTTCAAGGTATTGCCGGTGATAAATGAAAATGACGCTATCTCTACGGAGGAGATAAAATTTGGAGACAATGATAAATTGTCAAGTTTGGTGGCGAATTTAGTGGATGCCCAGAAACTCATTATTCTTACCGATGTAGACGGTTTTTATTTTCGGGGAAGAAAACTTGATATAGTTGGGGACATAACTCCCCAGATGTTTAAAGAAGCAGGACCATCCTCAAAAGATGTTTCTACAGGAGGCATGTATTCTAAGCTTCAGGCTTGCAGGATAGCACAGGATTCAGGGATAGAGGTCCACATTGCCTGTGCCCAAGAGGAGGGGGTTCTTGAGAGAATAATTTTAGAGAAAGAAAACTTAGGTACAGTATTTATTCCCCGTAAAAAACTGAAGGCTAAGAAACGTTGGATAGCTTTTGGAAGTATTCCACAGGGCAAAATATATGTAGACCAGGGAGCAAAAAAAGCCTTGATTTTTTCAGGGAAAAGCCTTCTTAGCCCTGGGGTGGTGTCTTTAGAGGGAAATTTCTCTTGCGGAGACGTGGTAGATATTTTGGATGAGGAGGGTCAGATCTTTGCCCGGGGAAGGGTTAGTGTGGAATCTTCCTATTTAAGAAGAATGAAAGGTAAGAAAATAGGTAAAGAGGTAGTCCATAGAGATAATCTAGTGATAATATGAAGAGGAGGCAGAAATGAAGAGAAAGATATTAGAAATACTGAAAAGGACTAAATTTTCCCAGAGAGAATTAATAAAATTCTCAGAAAAGAATATAAACAGTTGCCTTCTGGATATGGCAAGTTCTATTAAAAAGAATGCCAAATATCTGCTAAAAGAGAATAGCAAAGACTTAAAGGAGGCCAAACTCCAGAAAAAACCTTCTGCCTTTTTGGATAGGCTGGCTCTGGACGAAAGGAGAATAAAGTCTATGGCTCAATGTTTAGAAGAAGTCTCTTCTTTAAAAACGCCTGTAGGAAGGATAATATCTGGCTGGAAGAGGCCAAACGGCCTTCTTGTAGAGAAGGTGAGGATTCCTTTGGGAGTTATTGCTATTATTTATGAAGCCAGACCCAATGTTACCAGCGACTGCGTAGGCCTGTGTCTTAAAAGTTTTAATGGGTTGATTTTAAGGGGGGGTAGTGCTTCTTTTCATTCCAACATGGCTATCGTTGAGATTTTAAAGCAGGCTTTAGAGAAAAATAAACTTCCTGCGGATATTTTCAATTATATCCCCTATAAAGGCAGAGATGCTGTAAAGGTAATTTTAAGAGATTCCCGAGGTTTAATAGACGTGGTTATACCCCGGGGAGGAGAATCTTTAATAAAGACTGTCGAGGCTATGAGTAAGATTCCTGTGATAAAGCATTACAAGGGAGTTTGTCATGTTTATGTAGATAAGTTTGCTGATTTGGATATGGCAGTGCGCATAGTCTACAATGCCAAAGTCCAGCGTCCCGGCGTGTGCAACGCCTGTGAGACCCTTTTGGTACACAAAGATGTGGCCCCTGAATTTTTACCCCGTATATACAGAAAGTTTAAGGAGAGCGGCGTGGAGATGAGGGGATGCGAATTGACTCGCAAGATTCTTCCCTATATAGAAAAGGCAACCCGAAAAGACTGGTATGAGGAATATTTAAGCCTTATCATTTCTATAAGGGTGGTAGAGAGTTTAAGCCAAGCCATAGAGCATATCAATACTTATGGTTCAGGTCATTCCGATGCTATCGTTACCCAAAACTGCCAGCGGGCAAGAAGGTTTTTAGAAGAGGTTGATTCCTGCGCAGTTTACCATAATGCGTCTACACGTTTCACCGACGGCTATGAGTTTGGCTTGGGGGCAGAGATGGGAATTTCTACAGAACGCCTCCACGCCAGAGGCCCTATGGCTTTGGAAGAATTAACTACTTATAAATGGGTTATTTGGGGTGAGGGGCAAATCAGAAAGTAAAAAGATTGGAATTCTGGGAGGGACTTTCAACCCTCCTCACTTGGGGCATCTTATCTTAGGAGAAGAGGCAAGGACTTGTTTTGATTTGGATAAAGTCGTGTTTATACCTGTTTTTTCTCCTCCCCACAAGAAGGCGAGGAATCTAGCGCCAGCACATTTGCGGCTGAAGATGCTTAAACAGGCATTGAAAGGCTATAAGTTTTTTGACGTAGATGATTGTGAATTGAGAAGAAAAGGGTTATCCTTCACTGTGGATACGCTCTATTATTACAAGAAACATCATCCTTCTTGGAGGATACATCTTATTGTAGGCTCAGATGCGGTAAGGAATTTCTTCAGGGATTGGAGGTCTCCCTGCGAGATCCTGAAGATGGCAACTTTGTGTGTAGCCCACAGAGAAGGTTATGAACTTCAGAACTCCTTAAAGATAAGAAAGGTTAGAACTTTTAAGGTAACACGTATAGATATTTCTTCATCTTTTATAAGGCAAATGGTAAAAAGGGGTTTTCCTGTAGGTGTTTATCTGCCTCCAGGCGTGGAAAATATAATCAAAAGACATAATCTGTATAGATGAGGAAGATTTTAATTGCCCCTTCTATATTGAGCGCTGATTTTTCCAAGCTCTCCCAGGAGATAAAGGCTGTGGAGAGCGCAGGTGCAGATTTAATCCACATAGATATTATGGACGGGCATTTTGTTCCCAATTTGACATTTGGCCCTAAACTGGTGAAAGACTTAAGGAAAGAAACCCGCCTTCCTCTGGATGTGCATCTTATGATAGAAAACCCTTTAAAGTTTATAGACCGTTTTCTTGAAGCAGGCTCTGACTGGATAAGCCTTCATATTGAGACCCTTAAGGACGACAATTTCTTTTTAGCCAAGAGGAAGGTTAAGCGGTATCCTTGTAAGTTAGGCCTTGTGCTTAACCCTAATACTCCATTAGAGAAAATTTTGCCTTTTGTTTCTCATTTAGATTTTGTATTAGTGATGAGTGTTTTTCCTGGATTTGGGGGACAGGGATTCATGCCTGAAGTTCTGGATAAGATAGGCGCCTTGAGAAAAATATTCCAAGGAGATATTGCTGTAGACGGAGGAATAAACAATGAGACTTCCAGACTTGTGATAGAGAAAGGCGCCAATGTTTTATGCGCAGGCTCCTTTATTTTTGGAAGCGCAGATTATGCAGAGTCCATAAAATCCTTAAGAGAATCTTTCTAAGGAAAGGAGAGAAGATGAGGGATATTCACTTTGGTACCGATGGTTGGAGAGCAGTGATATCTCAGGATTATACCTTCCATAACTTGGAAAGAATTTCTCAGGCTACAAGCGATTTCCTTATTAAGGGGGCAAAAAAGCCCCGCATAATTGTAGGTTATGATACCCGTTTTATGTCTCAGATATTTGCCCAACGTTGTAGTGAGGTTTTTGCAGGAAATTCTATAGAGGTGGTATTTTCCAAAGAGTTCTGTTCTACGCCTTGTGTAAGTTTCACTACGCGTTATAAGAATTTTGACTTAGGCATAGTCATTACTGCTTCCCACAATCCTTATTATTTCAACGGTTTTAAAATAAAGACCTCTCAAGGCGGCGCCGCTCCCAAGAGCCTTACAGACGAGGTAGAGAGATTTTTAGACAAACACCCCGTAAAAAAGGGCGATTATGCTTCCCTGAAGCAAAAAGGTTTAATCAAAGAAAAAGATATAAAGTCTTATTACATAAAATTCATAAGGGATTATGTGGACCTAAAGTCTCTGAAGCACTTTCAGGGCAGGGTCCTTATAGATACTATGTATGGCAGTGCTCAAGGTTTAATGGAGAAAGTTCTTGAGGGCTTAAATATTAAGATAGAATTTTTGAGGAATAATGTCAACCCTTATTTCGATGGTTCAAGGCCTGAACCCATAGAGGAGAATCTTAAGGGGCTCGTGAATTCTCTTAAGAGAGGTTCTTATAGTTTAGGGATAGCGTTTGATGGGGATGGTGACAGGCTCGCTTCTGTATTAAGAGGGGGAATTTTTCTCCACCCACAGAAAATCCTTCCTCTGTTATTGTTTCACCTTAGAGAGTCAAGGGGCTGGAAGGGGTGTGTGGTTAAGACTGTCGTAGGTTCAATGCTTATAGACAGGGTTTGTCAGGCTTTAGGCTTAGAGGTTGTAGAGACGCCCATAGGGTTTAAATATATCTCTGAAGTCTTTGGCAGCAGAGATGTTCTCATTGGCGGAGAGGAAGCCGGAGGCATAGGGGTTAAGAATTACATACCTGAAAGGGACGGGTTAATGTGCGCCTGCCTTCTTATGGAGATGTCTGCCTTAAGAAGGAAAAGTTTAGGCGAAATTGTAAAAGAATTTGACAAGAGGTTTGGAAGATTTTATTACTTAAGGAGCGACCTGCGCCTAGGCGAAAGGTTTAAGGGGTTAAATAATATAGAAATTCCCACCCACCTTAAAGGCAAAAAGGTTTTGAGGATAAATAGACTCGATGGCATAAAGTTTATTACCAAAGACTCCTGGCTTATGTTGCGCAAATCCGGCACAGAACCTTTGGTGAGAATATATAGCGAAGCCACTTCTCTCAAGGAGGCGAAAGAACTCATATCTTTGGGCAAGAAACTCCTTTCAAGATGCTATACTGCCTCTTAAAATCTATAGGGATATTCTTATTCAAAATATTTTTTGGACTAAAAGTAGAGGGTAAAGAGAATATTCCTAAAAAGGGCGGAGTACTTATTGCTTCCAATCACATTAGTTATCTTGACCCAATAGTTGCAGGCTTAGCCTGCCCGCGCAGGCTATTTTTCCTTGCCAAGAAGGAGTTATTTGATAATCCTTTGTTTTCCCATTTGATAAAAAGTGTGGGGGCAATCCCTATTAAAAGGGGATACGCAGATTTAAGGGCTTTGAGAGAGGCCATGAGGAAAATAGATGAAGGTAAAGCCCTTTTGGTTTTTCCTCAGGGCAGAAGGACTAAGCGTTTAGATGATGGTATAAAACGGGGTATAATCCTTATAGCAAAAAAAACTGGTGCCCCTGTGGTATGTGCTCATATTCAAGGCACAGATAAAGCTTTGCCCAGGGGAGCAAAGAGGATAATGTTCGAGAAGATAAAAGTAGTCTTTTTCCCGCCGGTAAGATTTGGGCAGGGTGATACCGAAGAGAGCATTTCTCAGACTATCCTCAGGAATATTTATTTCCTTTCTTAAGAAAGGTTGCAGGGTTAATATTTAAGAAATTTGACAGTATTCATTTTTTTGAGATAATTTATAAGTTTTCAGGTTAGGAAGGAGGTTGTTTTTTATGGATTTGAGAGAAGAGTTAGCGCAACTTTATGAGGAGAGTTTTAAGGATATTCGTGATGGTCAGATAATTAAAGGCAAAATCGTTGGATTTACAGACAGGGATGTAATTGTAGACATAGGCTATAAATCTGAGGGTATGATTTCCAAAGACGAGTTTCAAGACCCCCAAAATCTTAAAGAGGGGGATGAGGTCGATGTTTATGTAGAGGCTGTAGAAGATGACGAAGGGAAACTGGTTCTTTCTCATGAAAAAGCAAGACGCCTTAAGGGTTGGTTGATTCTTTCTGAAAGGCACAAAGAGGGTGATGTAGTCGAAGGAATAGTTAAAAAGAGAGTTAAGGGTGGATTTCAGGTAAGCATTTACGATGTAGATGCTTTTCTTCCAGGTTCCCTTTCTATGTTTAAGGGTATGAGTGATGAAGAAATTAAAGGCAAGAGATTTAAGTTTATGATTCTTAAACTCTACAAGGCACGTAGGAATATAATTGTTTCCCGTCGGGATGCTA
>CAYNIO010000027.1:0-12558 GCA_964397495.1 uncultured Planctomycetia bacterium | reverse complement strand
TTCTGAAACACCTTCAAAAGATAAATAAATCCTTGCATAAACATCAAGGGTTAGTAGTTGTGGCTTTGGATGGAGAAAATGCCTGGGAATACTATTCCTGGGATGGATTTGATTTCTTAAGAAAACTTTACTCAAAACTCCAGGAAGCAGATTTTGTAGAAACCACAACCATAGGAGAATACCTGAGCAGGTTCCCCCCCAGCAAATCTCTGGAGAGAGTGTTCGCCGGAAGCTGGATATATGCAAATTTTTATAAATGGATAGGTTCCCCCTTGAAAAACTATGCCTGGGATCTTCTCTGTGAAGCAAGGTCCACCCTGGAACAGGTTTCGTCCTCAATAGAGCCTCAAAAATTGAAAAACGCCCTTAAACAAATATTCATCATAGAAGGAAGCGATTGGTTCTGGTGGCAGGATGACGAAAATGATGGCCTCTTTGATTTCTTATTCAGATTGCATTTAAAAGGTTTTTATCATATAATAGATAAAGAAGCGCCTGAAATATTAAATTATCCCCTAAGGGCAACTTTAAAACACAGGGATGGAAAGTAAACGGGTATACGATTATCTTGCCCAGATATACTTTGGCAGACACCAGGAAAAAGAACGCCGCTACACATTGAAACTTCTTTTAGGCGCCAACATTGTGCTCTTCTCGGCAGTTTTAGCCCTTTTAGCCATAAGTTTAATGCACAGTCCCCACCCACTTAAACCTGCCCAAAGCCCTTCTTTAGAAATAAATTTCTCTAAACCTGTGGAGTTTGAATACGATTTCTCTCAGCCAGGTGTAGAAAGAGCCGTATTTAACATAACCCTCCCTCACATAGATTTGAGAGGTTTCAATGCTTTAAAGATGGCCGTAAAGACCGCCGGCCCTCAACCTCAGGATCTTCCTCTGGGGATAGAGATTGAAAATATATACAGCGAGAAGGACGATTTTTATATATCCGGTATAAACAACCACTGGAAGGAATACATCATACCTCTTAAAAATTTTAAGAAGATAGCGGATTTTTCCCAGGTGAAGAAAATATCTTTTAAGATTGAAAGGTGGAATGTAAGCAAAAACAAGGGGAGTTTTTATATAGACAAAATAGAATTTTTAAAAGAGAGGAGGGAAATATGATAATTGCTGTGGGCAACCAGAAGGGGGGATGCGGTAAAACAACTACCGCTATAAATTTAGGTGCCGCTTTGAGCGTAAACAAAAAAAGGACTCTCATAATAGATATGGACCCCCAGGCCCATGCCACTAAAGGGCTAGGCATAAGGCGGCCCCAACACACTCTTTACCAGGTGTTGTCAAAATTTTCTCCCGAGAAAAAAACTTTAAGCCAGATAATCCAGGAATTGAATCCTTATCTTTATTGTGCGCCTTCGGGGATACTTCTTTCCACTTTGGAACAGGAAATTTCAGAAGAAATAGGCAGAGAACAGGTCCTTTTTAAAATACTGGAGAAAGAAAATATTCCCCAGAAATTTGATTATGTAATAATTGATTGCCCCCCTAATCTGGGAATTCTTACTATAAACGCCTTGAGGGCAAGCCAATCTCTCATTATTCCTGTAGAGATGAGTTTCTTCTCTATAGAGGGCCTTGAGCAATTATTATCCATACTGAAGCTTTTAGAAGAAAGGCTGAACCACCGCCTTAAATGGAAGATACTCATAAATATGTTCGATTCCCGGCTGCGGCATTCATTAAGGCTGTTGAAGGAAATGAGGGGCAACTACCACCGGATGATGTTCGCTACCATTATACATATTAATGTCAGGTTAAAGGAGGCCCAAGGAGAAGGAAAGCACATATTCTCCTTTGATAAGTATTCCCGGGGCGCCAGAGACTATTTCAGTTTAGCCAAAGAAATTCTTATTGAAGAAGAAGTAAAACCCTGGACCCTTGACTTAAAAATTCCCGGGATAAGAGAGATATTTGTAGTAGGGGATTTTAATATGTGGAAGCCCCTGCCAGAATTCAAAATAATGCCTCCTCGAGAAGGCAGGGTAAAGAAAACCTTTTATTTAAGGCCGGGGGTGTATCGCTATCGTCTGGTTATGGACGGAGCTTGGAAGGAAGACCCTTCAAATCCAAAGAAAGTCCCTAATCCTTTTGGGGGGTTTGATTCTCTTTTAGAATTATTCTAATGGCGCAGTTTCAGGACTTTGAAGAAGCAATCCTGATAGAAGATAACAGAAATATCATCAGGGAAGGCTTTTTCTTTGCGCTTATATCTTATATTTCGGTCCTTGTGGTTTTAAGCCTTCTTTTCAAAAAAGAAAACAGATTCTGCCTTTTTCACGCCAAGCAGGGGTTGGTGCTTTTAGTAATAGAAGTTTGTTTAATAATTCTCAGGTTCCTCTTGGGGATATTTTTCAGTTTCTTTTACATCTTGGGGATGCTGGGGTGTGTAATACTCTCTGTATGGGGCATATTCTCAGTACTTATGGGAAGGTATCAGAGGCTTCCCCTTGTGGGGGGTATCGCTGAGAAAATTATCCTATGAGAGAGTTTATTGAAGTCCTGAAAAGCAGGCGTTCGGTAAGGAAATACAAGCCCGTTCCTATAAGCAAGGAGACCATTGAAGAAATAATAGGCTGCGCCAGGTTCAGCCCCACTGCACGTAATGAGCAGCCGTGGATATTTATTGCCGTCAACGACAAAAAAACCCTGGCCAGGATTTCTAAAATCGCCTCTCCTAACGGGGAATTCATAAAAGATGCCTCCTGGGCGATAGCGGTATTCTGCAGAAATACCAAATACTACCTTGAAGACGGTTCAAGTGCAACGGTCTATATGCTTCTTGCTAGCTGGGCAAAAGGCATTGGCTCCTGCTGGATAGCAGGAGACAAAAAACCTTACGCAGAAGAAATCCGCAAAATTCTTAAAGTCCCCCAGGATTACCGTCTGGTAAGTTTAGTGTCCCTGGGCCATCCTGAAAATATACCTGTTAAAGAAAAGAAACCCTTGGAGGAAATAATTTTCTGGGGAGAATACGGAAAATGTTAATAAGGGTCTGGAAGGATTTAGATGTCCAGGAAGTCAAAAAACATCTTTTGGTGTGGGGGCAGCTCAACGGCGATTGCGCAAACTGTAAATATGTAGGCATACCTCTTGAGGCAAAGAAATGCCCTTCTTGCGGGACAGAATTCAAATACCTTGCCCTCAGAGAAAGCCCCAGGCATAATTATGTTGAAAGAATCAAACATAAAAGGCAGGACCTGATATTTATAGACTGGAAGGATTTCTCCTACCAGATATCGAAACAAAAAGCCAAGGAGTTTTTGTAAAATGACCACTTTTATTAGAGACGACTTTACCAAAAAGGACACCTGGAGGATATTTAGGATTATGAGCGAGTTTGTAGACGGCTTTGAAGGCTTATCTGCGGTAAGAAATGTGGTTTCTATATTTGGCTCTAAGCGCTTAGGCGAAAACCACCCTTTTTATAAACTCGCTTACAGAACCTCTTACTATCTGGCGAAAAAAGGCTATACCATAATTACAGGTGCAGGTCCCGGAATTATGGAGGCTGCCAACAAGGGAGCTAAAGAAGCGGGAAAAGAGTCCTGGGGCCTTAACATTCTCATACCTGAACAGCAGAAGCCCAACCCTTACGTATCCCATATGATAGAATTTCGCTATTTCTTCGTAAGGAAAGTTATGTTTGTTAAATATTCTAAGGCTATGATATTTTTTCCTGGGGGCTACGGCACCTATGATGAACTTTTTGAATCCTTAAGTCTTGTGCAAACCCACAGGATAGAACCTATGCCTTTAATCCTTATGTATAGAAAATTCTGGAGAGGTTTGGAAAATTGGCTAAAAGAATCAGGCTTTAAAGAAGGGACATTAGTAAGGGATGACCTTAAACTCTTTGCCTTTGCTCAAACTCCACAGCAGGCTCATAAAATAATAAAGAACTTCTATAAAGAAAAATCATTTAAGAAAAGGAGGGGGAATGTTTAGAAAGTTATGCTTTTTGTGCCTGGTGTCATTTTTTGTGCCTACTTTGCTTTTTGCTGTCAATCCTAAAAAACTAAGGCATGCTGACAGGAATAAGGATGGCGTAATAACCAGAAAAGAATGGCAGATGGAAAAGAAGTGGGAACACCGACAACACCTAAAAAAAGTAAATACATGGTGGGAAAGAATGGCAGATACCGACGGCAATGGAATAGTTGACGAGAAAGAACTGTCTGCTTGGAAAAAGTTAGAAAAAGAAAAAATAGACTTAAACGCAGACGGTGTAATTTCTGCCAAAGAAAGGAGGCTGTGTTGGAGGCATGCCCGTTCAAGAGTTAACAACCCCCTGGAAGAAAAATACGACATCAACTCTGACGGGTGGCTTGAGCCTTCCGAAGTCAAAAATCTCCTCAGGGATAAATACCTCCTTGTAAAAACAAAAGGCAAGGCTAAAGTGGATACCGCATTAGAGGCCGCTTACGACAGCGACGAGAATGGAATAATAGACCCCCAAGAGGCAAAACAAATGTTTGAAGACACAAAATAATCTTTGAAAATTTTACATATACTCTATTGACAATCCTCAGAAAAGATGTTAAAAAATAAAAAGGTTATTCGTTATTTTGAAGGAAAGGAGGTGAGGGTATGCGGTATCTGAAAGTAGCAGGTGTCTTGATTGTGAGTCTTCTAGTGGCTTCTTGGTGTTTTGCTCAAGACGATAATGTGATTTCCCATATGGGCAATAAAGCCTGGAGAGGAGCAGTAAATCTTTTCACAGGATGGCTGGAAATACCCTATCAGATTAAGAAAGGTACAGAGCGCGGCTTTGCTGGCAGCGATAATGCTTTCATAGGCGGCGTAGCAGGATTTTTCAGGGGCGTAGTTCATGCTATAGGAAGGACTGCCTCGGGGGCCATTGACCTCGCAGGTTTTTGGCTTCCTAACCCTACCAGCAATGAGGGTGTAGGCGTTCCTTTAGATGCAGAGTATTCTTGGGAAGAGGGCGAGCCCTACTATATATTTGAGAGTGGGATTGAGCCTATAGGCAGTAAAATCTTAAGAGGCGCAGGCAATGGTTTGGGAGGAATTTTAGAATTCCCTGGTCAGATTATCAAAGGTTTTCAAGAAGGTGGAAATCCTGTAATGGGTCTGTTTAAAGCCATATGGTACCCCATAGGCAGAGTGTATAATGGCGCAGCAGACCTGGCTACCTGCCTGGTTCCTAACCCCAAAGACCAAGTAGGAGAGCCTTTTGATGAAGAATATCCCTGGGATGCCTTGACAGGCAAGTTTGACAGCGCAAAATAAGTGATGCCCAGAATCTTTAAGAAGGCCCCTCTGTTGATGGGAGGGGCCTTCTTATTTTTTATGGTGTCTTTCCTGTCTGCAGAAGATTTAAGCGAAGGTTTTTACCTTAAAAGAATTCGGTCTCTTCTAAAAAAAAGAAAGTTGGAGGCTGCAGAAAAACTTGCCCAGGAAGTATATTCTGAAAACCCGAAATTTGCGAACATAGGATATATCCTTTCTTACCTTAAATCCCGTAAAGGCTTTAATAATGAATCTTTTGATATCCTGGAAGACTCATGTCGGAATAATCTAATTTCAAGTTACAAAAAATACCTTGATTCCCCCTTTTACCAGACGCCTAACAATGAATAATAACGAACGTTTTCTTAAACTTATGCGGTCTACCAACAAGGTAGATTTGGGATTTGGTATAGCCTGCATTTTAGTAGCCGCTGTTCTCTTTATTGTCTTTCTCTCAGGCAGGTCTGATTACCTTAACGACATTCAATCCAAATTCAACAAAGCCCAGAAAATATACACTTCATTAGAAACCCAAACTCTTCTTGAGAAGAATCTGAAAAATGCCCTTGTAGCCCAAAATAATACCCTTAAAAACACCACTTTGAACCTCTATCGGGTAAGTATATACTTTGGCATGCTTTTCTTCATCGTTATGGGCATATTTTTCATCAATATGTACTTTATTCAGAATAAATTTCTTTCTATAGTCCTTGAAAAGCTCGAAAAGGTGTGAAGCAATCCTTCCCTGAGGATTTTTTGTGGGGCGTATCCGTCTCTGCCCACCAAACCGAGGGAAATAATTTTTACAATGACTGGTGGTATTTTGAAAAAAAGGGGACGCTGCCATATAAATCAGGAGACGCCTGTTTACATTATGAATATTTTGAAAAAGATTTCGATGCGCTTAAGTCTTTAGGTTTTAATGCCTTCAGGTTTTCTATCGAATGGTCAAGGATTGAACCTTCTGAAGGAAAAATAAATCACAAAGAGCTAAAGCATTACTTCAAGGTCATAGAGGCTTTAAAAAAAAGAAATATCGTCCCTATGGTGGTTTTATTCCACTTTACCCTTCCTTTGTGGTTTTATAGAAAAGGGGGGTTTTCTAGATCTTCTAATATAAAACATTTCTTAAACTTTGTAAAAATTATATCAGGAGAGTTAAAGGGCATAAACTGGTGGATAACCATTAATGAACCCTGCGTATATGTATACCAAGGATTTCTTCAAGGAGTTTGGCCCCCTTTTAGAAAATCTTTGAAACTTTCTCTGAAAACATTATTAAACTTGCTCAAAGCCCACCAGGAGGCTTTCTATATCATAAAAGAAAATAATCCGCAGTCTCAAGTTTCCTTCTCTAAACATATGCGCGGTTTTTATCCTTCTCCTCGGGGAAACATCGTCTTGAATCAACTTCCTGCATTTCTGAGGAATTTTTTCTTTAATAGATTTTTTTTGGAAGTTTGTGCGCATAACCATACCTTGGACTACATAGCTCTTAATTACTACACCTGTAATTTCCTGAAATTTAAGGTTAAGAAAATTATGGGAGAGGAAGATATGAACCTTCCTTTAAGAAAAAACTCCTTGGGGTGGTATGTGCATCCTGCAAGTTTAGGTAAGATACTTTCCTTCCTTAAGAAATTCAACCTGCCTGTAATAATTACTGAGAATGGAACATCTGAAGATGAAGAGTTGTTCTACGAGGCTTTTCTGAAAGCACACCTCCTGCAAGTATTAAAATCTTTGAAAAAAGGAATTCCTGTAAAGGGATATTTCTGGTGGTCTCTTATAGATAATTTTGAATGGGATAAGGGGTTTAACGCCTATTTTGGCATATTTAGCGTAGACAGAAATTCAGGCGAACGCAAATCCAGACCCTTTTGTAAAAAATTCTCTGAGATAATAAAAACCAATTCATTATGAGCCCAAATCCCATAGAAGAAATATTAAAAATGGCCCCTGCATTTTCAGGGCTTGATTCTTGCAAAATAAGAAAGATTCTTAAATTTGGGGCTGTGAAGGAATACAAAAAGAACCAAGCCATATATCTCCACGGCCAGCCGCCTACGGCCCTTTATATCCTTATCTCAGGGAAGGTTGCTACCTCCGTAAACACTCCCACCGGGCCCAAAATATTGGAAATTCTTCACAGGGGAAAAATATTCGGCATTATTTCTACTATGACTCAAGAACCCCATTCTGTAAATGCCTATGCGCTTTTTGACAGTTTAATCCTTGAAATTTCCCAGGAAAATTTTGGCAAACTCCTTTACGAAATTCCTGAATTGTCTATGATCTTTTCAAAGATTCTTGCTAGGCGCATAAGGGCCCGTACCAAAGAGAAGAAAGTCTTTGAAAGGAAGGTTATAGCCCTTGCAGATTTATCTACCGGGTTTTACCCTCAACTATATAAAGATTTCATACAAACATTTATTGAAACCACAGGCAAAAAGGCAATACTTATAGAGGTTTCACACCAAAATAATTTTTACCCTTTATATGAAGAGGAAAAGGTCGGTATCCTTGAAGAAACTCCCTACCTGTTTATAAAATCCGAAAAACTCAACAAGAGGAGTTGGTCTCATTGGGTCTGCAAACTTATGGAAGATTTCTCTTTTATATTTGTAAGCATAGACGAAAGCCATATAAATAAACTCAATGAAATAATCCCTGAGTCAGACGGAGTAATATTTTTCTGCAGGCGCAATTACCCCAGATTAAAGAAAACCTCCTATTATATCCGCAGGCTAAAAAAGATTTTTTCTTTCAGGGAAGGCGAAATTAAAACTGTCTTAATAGACGACAAAGACATTTCCTTCAAGGAGACAAAATCTTATCTGAAAACTTCTGTATTGGGCACTCTTCCGCTTAAAGAAAACAAACCCCTGGAGTATGCCTCAGCCTTAAAAAGATTTGCTAAATCTATAAGCAACACTCAACTTGGACTGGTATTGGGAAGCGGAGGGGCCCTGGCAATAGCCCATATAGGCGTAATCCAGGTTCTGGAAGAAAACAGTATCCCTGTAGATATAGTCTGCGGCTCAAGTGCAGGGGCATTGGTAGCAGGATTGTGGGCTTTAGGGATACCGGGGAAGAAGATTCAAGAGATATCGCTTAAATTCAAAAGACATAACCCTTTCTTCTCCTTAAAAGATTTGGCCTTCTCCCGTTTTTCCCTCCTTAAGGGGAGAAGGCTGGAAGAGATTCTAAACGAATTATTCGGCGAGAAAACCTTTTTTGACCTTAAAATGCCTTTAAGGATAGTGTGTTTTGATTTCTGGAGGAAAAAGGAAGCAGTAATTAAAGAAGGCAAAATCAAAGAGGCGGTAAGGGCAAGCTGTTCTATGCCCGGGGTATTTTCTCCACTGGTAAAAAAAGGCGCAATTTTATTAGACGGAGGGGTATTGCATCCCCTTCCTGTAAAGCCTTTGATTCAGGAGGGGATTCCCAAGATTATAGGGGTAAACCTATCGCCTTCTGCGCAGACTGTAAAAGAAAGCATATCTCAGATGAAAAAGAAAAGTGATATAATATTTAAGGTGAAATTTAACATTCTTGATTTTATATTCGGCAGCATTGAAACTATGCAGGCGCAATTTATAAAAGAATCCTCGCTTTACGCCGATTTGGTGCTTAATCCGCAGCTTCAGGACCTAAACTGGATGGATTTTTCTAATGTGGAGAAACTCATAGAAAGGGGAAGGGAGGAAACACTTAAACGCCTACAGGATATTAAGAGAATAGCCTATTCTTAGAATATGAGAATCAAAAAAAGAGATAACAAACTGGCAGAGTTTAGAAAAGAGAAGATTGAAGAAGCAGTATTTAAGGCATCATTGGAGACAACCCAAAACCTTGAAGAAAGCAGGAAAATTGCGCGGAAAATTACCTCCCAGGTAGCATCTTTAATATCTAAGCGCTTCAAAAAGAAAATACCCCACGTAGAAGATATTCAGGATACAGTAGAAGAATGCCTTATGAAATACGGCTTCACAGATATTGCCAAAAATTATATCCTTTACCGCAGAAGAAAAACACTCCTCAGGGAAGAAAAGAAAACTCTCTACGGAGTAAAAGACGACCTTAAACTCTCAGTCAATGCTATAAAGGTCCTGGAGAGAAGGTATTTGCTGAAGGACAGCAACAAGCAGGTTGTAGAGACCCCTCGCCAGATGTTTAGAAGAGTAGCCCGCTATGTGGCAGGTGCAGAGAAAAAATTCAACCAACACGCCCATTATTATGAAGACAAATTTTTTGAGATTATGTCCTCTTTAGAATTTCTTCCCAATTCTCCCACACTTATGAATGCCGGAACATCTCTGGGGCAACTTTCAGCCTGTTTTGCCATTCCTGTAAAAGACTCTATGGAGAGTATCTTTCAGGCTCTCAAAGAGATGGCTCTTATTCATCAAAGCGGCGGAGGCACAGGTTTTAACTTCTCCGAACTCAGGCCCCGGGGAGATATAGTGTTTTCTACAAAAGGGGAAGCCTCAGGCCCGGTTTCTTTTATAAAAATTTTCAACGCCGCTACCCAGACAATCGTGCAGGGCGGAAAGAGAAGAGGGGCAAATATGGCTATTTTAAGCATATACCACCCTGATATTCTTGAATTTATAGAATCCAAAACCAATAATGAATTAAAAAACTTCAATATAAGTGTGTTGGTGGACTCCAAATTTATGCAGGCGGTATTAAAAAACAGAAGCATCTCTTTTATAAACCCACGCACAAAAAAAGAATGGGGAAAAATTAAAGCCAGGATTTTATTCGACAGTATTTGCAACTGCGCTTGGAAAACAGGCGAACCGGGTATGATTTTTCTTGAAAGCCTCAACAGAGACAATCCTTTGGAAAAATTAGGCACTTTGGAAATAACCAACCCTTGCGCAGAATTGCCTTTATTCCCATACGAATCCTGTAATCTGGGCTCCATCAACCTTTCTAAAATAACAGATGGTAAAAAAATTAACTGGAGAAAACTTAGGAAACTCGTGCATTTAGGAATAAGATTCTTAGACGATGTAATTGAGGTTAATAAATTCCCCCTTGCGCATATAAAGAAGATAACCTTAAAGACAAGAAAAGTAGGGTTGGGGGTAATGGGCTTTCACGATATGCTCCTCAAGATAGGCATCCCCTATGATACGCCCCAGGCAGAAAAATTAGGCCGTAGGATAATGAGGTTTATAAAAACCGAATCTTTGCGGGCCTCATCCATACTGGCCCAGGAGAGGGGAGTATTCCCTCTTTATAAGAAATCCGTATATGCGCGCCGGGGTCTTAAGTTGAGAAATGCTACTTTAAATGCTATAGCCCCTACAGGAACCATAAGCCTTATTGCCTCCTGTTCAAGCGGTATAGAGCCTGTATTCTCTTTAGTATTCATAAAGAGGGTCCTTGGAGGAGAAAGGTTGTTAGAGGTCAACCCTGTATTTGAAGAAGTGGCCAAGAAAAATAATTTTTACATCCCCGAGATTCTTTATAGATTAGCGCGCACAAATTCTCTAAAAGGCATAAAAGGCATCCCTCGATACCTTAAACGCCTATTCAAAACTGCTTTAGAAATTTCTCCTATATGGCACCTTAGAATCCAAAAGGCCTTTCAGGATTATGTAGACAACTCTGTATCCAAAACCGTAAATCTTAGATTTGAATCTACGCCTCAGGATGTAAAGAAAATATATCTCTGGGCCTATAAAAACAAACTTAAAGGCATAACCGTATTTAGATATGGGACCCGCGAAGCGGTATACTCTTTGGAAGATATAGAGGACATTTTTTGCCCTCAAGAAACCTGTCTCTGAAAGGGAGGTGAATTAATATGTTTATTTTTCGCTTGAAATTGACTGTATTGCTCGTAATTATGTTTTCTTTAATCTATGCCGCGTCAGTGATGATTGGTAATCTTCTGGGCATTACCAGCATAGTATTCTATGTGGTTTTGGCTGGAATATTTATATTTGTCCAGTATATGATAGGCCCTAAAATTGTAGAGTGGACTATGAGGATAAAATACGTAGACAGAAATCAATATCCTGCTTTGCATAATATTGTGGAGGAACTCTCGCGCCGGGCAAATATCCCTAAACCCCGCATAGGCATATCCTATACCTCTGTGCCTAATGCCTTCGCTTTCGGAAGAAGCCTCAAGGATGGAAGGGTCTGCGTAACACAGGGAATACTCAACCTTCTTGACGAAGATGAGCTTAAAGCCGTCCTGGGGCACGAACTTACTCATCTTAAGAACCGGGATGTTTTATTCATCACCGTCCTTTCAGTAATCCCTATGTTGTTGTATCTTTTGGCCAGAAGTTTAATATTCCAGAGTTTCTTTTCCCGCAGAAGAGAAGGGGCGGGCTACCTTATCCTTGTAGGGCTGGGGGCAATGATTCTATACTTTCTTACCAACCTTTTAGTTCTTTATGCCTCAAGGATAAGGGAGTATTTTGCCGATCGGGGTTCTGTGGCTTTGGGAAACAGCCCCCATAAACTTGCTTCCGCCCTTTATAAACTGGTATACGGAACCTTGCGCACCCCAAAGGAAGAGGTAAAAATGTGCGAGGGCTTAAAAGCCTTCTTTCTGAATGATTTATCCAAGGCCCATAAAGAAATTAAAGAATTAGCAGAGTTGGATTTAGACCGTTCAGGAACCATCGACCCCTATGAACTGGCGCAGTTAAGGGAATCTAAGGTGCGCCTTACCTTTGCTGATAGGCTTATGGAGGCTTTAAGCACCCATCCTAATATGCTAAAAAGGATAAAACAACTTTCTCTATACCAGCGATGAAGACAAAAAACCCTCTTGTAGGCATTTTAGCATACATTATTACTGTAAATGAAATCTATGATATGCTTGCCCACTATTATCTTGAAGGATTAACCCTCCTCAAACCCCTCTTTAAAAAAATAAACCCCTTTACTCTTGCAGAATACCTGACAAAACACAAAATTTTTATGCGCATTCTCGCCAGAGACGCCGTCTCCAAAACAGGAAGCAAAATAGATATCCTCACAATCTTTTTGCCGCTTTCTACAAGGCAGTTATTTCAGGAACAGAGAAATAAAACTTTGAATTTTCTTGAAGCAGGGATTAGATATCTCGAGAGAAAAGGCGCAAAAACAATTTCTCTAACAGGGTTTACTTCCATCATTTCCAACCAAGGCCTGGACCTTCAGGAAAGGACAAAAATTCCTCTTACCACAGGAAACACCCTCACCGCCGCCCTGGCCCTGCAGCAGGCATATGAGGCAGTAAGGCTGCTTAATAGAGATTTATCTTCCTTGAAG
>CAYNIO010000026.1:0-13130 GCA_964397495.1 uncultured Planctomycetia bacterium | reverse complement strand
CCATGAATTGGGTACACTCAAACCCTTTCCCCGCAGGCGAAATACTTTTCCGCTTTGGGTTCCTGCAGGTATCTTCATACTTATCTTTCCATCGAGAGTAGGAACTTCTGTATAACCCCCCAGAACAGCCTTGACCAGAGGAATACGGACCTGGCAATAGATATTCCTCCCCTCTCTCTTAAATAGGGGGTGGGGCTTTACTTCTATGACTATGTAAAGGTCGCCGGAAATTCCCCGCGAGTTTTGCTCTCCCTCTGCACTAATCCTTAAACGTGTCCCTGAATCTACGCCTGCGGGGATTTTAACCTTGAGGTTTTTTGTCTCCTGAATCACCCCCCTGCCTCCACATTGAGGGCAAGGGCGGGTAATAATCCTGCCTGAGCCTCCACAGCGGGGACAGGTGCTGGAGATAAAAATAAAACCCCCTCCTAAATTTTTCTGCCCCTTGCCCCCACATTCAGGGCAAACCCTTAAATCTTTAGAATCCCTGTAACCTTTGCCCAAACAGGAAGGGCAAGTCTTGTTTCTGGTAATCCTTATGGTCTTCTCTGCCCCCTTTACTGCCTCATCAAAATCAAGAGTTAAATGGTAAATTATATCCCTTGCCCGAGAACCTCTCCTGCGCCCCCTCGCGGAAGTAGACGTGGAAAAAAATGAATCTGAGAATATATCGTCTAAGCCAAACCCCCTAAATATATCTCCCAAGTCTCCAAAGATATCCCGCAGGTCCTCAAAGTGTGTAAAGTCCTGCCAGCTGAACTCTCCTCCCTTAAAAGCCCCGCTTAAACCTGCATGGCCATAGGCATCATAGAGTTTGCGCTTCTGAGGGTCAGAGAGAACCTCGTAAGCCTCTGATATTTCCTTAAACTTCTCCTCAGCCTCTTTGCGATTGTGAGGATTGCGGTCAGGATGATGCTTCAGGGCAAGGTCCCTAAATGCCTTCTTTATTTGCTCTTGCGTGGCGCTCCTGGGAACGCCCAAGACTTCGTAATAATCACGCTTTGTCCCCATCATATTCTCAAACCTTACTTGCTGTCCTCCTCCTTGTATTCAGCATCAATAACATCATCTTTCTTGGATCCTTCCTTGCCTGAATCTGCCTCTTGAGAACCCTGCGAGCTTCCAGCAGAGCCTTGAGTCTGAGAGCCTTGCGCACTCTGAGACTTCTTATAAACCTCTTCTGCAATACGGTGGGACGCTTGAGTAAGTTCATCCATAGCCTTCTGAATATCCTGGGCGTTGTCGCTCTTAACCTTTTCTCTAAGGGTTTTTATTTTCTCTTCAATATTGCTCTTCTCCGCTTGAGGAACCTTATCCCCTAATTCCTTAAGGGTCTTCTCTGTAATGTAAGCTAAGTTCTCTGCCTTGTTTCTTAATTCTGCCAGTTGCCTGCGCTTTTCGTCCTCTTGGGCATACTGCTGGGCTTCTTTTACCATTTTGTCTATCTCTTCCCGAGAGAGTTTTTGGGGAGCAGTTATCTTTATAGACTGCTCTTTGCCTGTGCCTAAATCTTTGGCAGATACATGCAAAATCCCGTCTGCATCCACGTCAAAGGAAACTTCAATCTGGGGAACGCCTCGGGGCGCAGGAGGAATCCCCACTAAATCGAACCTTCCCAGCTCCACATTATCCTGGGCCATAGGCCTCTCTCCCTGCAAAACCCTTATAGTAACGGCGGTCTGGTTATCCTCAGCAGTGGTAAAAATCTGAGACTTCCTGCAGGGAATGGTAGTATTGCGCTCAATAATCTTCGTAAATATGCCTCCCAGCGTCTCAATCCCCAAAGAGAGAGGAATAACATCCAGAAGAAGTATATCTTTCACTTCGCCTTTTATTATGGCCCCCTGGATGGCTGCTCCTGTAGCAACACATTCCATAGGGTCTACCCCCCGCTCAATCTTTTTGCCCACATAGTCTTCCACAAACTTTTGCACTATGGGCATGCGGGTAGGCCCACCGACCATAATAATGCGGTCAATGTCAGCAGACCTTAAACCTGCATCCTTAAGGGCCTGCTCTATGGGCTGAGCGCATTTATCCACTATGGGCCTGACCAACTCCTCTAATTTAGCGCGGCTAATCCTCATAGTAAGGTGCCTGGGCCCCTCAGAAGTAGCAGTAATATAAGGAAGGTTGATCTCCGTCTCAAGCGTAGAAGACAGTTCTATTTTTGCCTTCTCTACCGCCTCATAAATCCTCTGCATTGCCATCTTGTCATTGGTTAAATCAACGCCGGTATCCTTCTTGAACTCATCTACCACATACTTAACCAAAGCCTGGTCCATATCCCTTCCCCCAAGCTGGGTATCGCCACTTGTAGATTTAACCTGGAACACGCCCTGCGCCATCTCCATAATGGTAACATCGAGGGTGCCTCCTCCAAAATCAAATACCAAGATTTTCTGCTCCTTCTGTTCTTTGTCTAAGCCGTAAGCCAAGCAAGCAGCGGTAGGCTCATTGATAATCCTCAACACCTTAAGGCCTGCTATCTCGCCTGCGTCTTTTGTAGCCTGGCGCTGGTTGTCGTTAAAATAAGCAGGCACAGTTATCACTGCCTCTTTTACTTCCTCGCCTAAAAAAGCCTCAGCGTCTTTTTTAATCTTCTGCAGGAGGAATGCTGAAAGTTGCTGAGGAGTAAATTCTTTATCATGCAGTCTGTATTTATAAATTTCTCCCATCTTGCGCTTCCACCCGCTCACTGTCCCCTCAGGATTAATAGAAGCCTGCCGGCGTGCAGGTTCTCCCACCAGAAGTTGCCCCTCTTTAGTAACCGCTACATACGAAGGAAAAGCCTTGCCTCCAGCAATGGTAGTACCTTCACTGGAAGGAATCATAACAGGGCGGCCCGCCTGCATTACGCAACAGGCGGAATTGCTGGTACCCAAATCAATACCTATTACCTTGCTCATCGCTTATCCCTCCTTTTGTTGACTGTCTTGAGAATCGTTGTTTTTTGCTTGATGTTTATTGACTATTACCTTGGAACTCCTCAATACTTTATTCCCCAGCATATACCCTTTCTGCACCTCTTCAACTATCAAACCCTCAGGCTTATCATCAAAACAAACCCAAGAAACAGCCTCGTGCAAGAAAGGGTCGAACACTTTTTCTTTGGCCTCTATCTCTCTTAATCCTTGAGATTTAAGAATGCGAACAAAATTCTTATAAATCATATGGCAGCCCTGAAGAAGATGCCTATCCTGAGGAGAATCTGCACTTTTAAGCAGTCGTTCTAAATCATCCAATATGCTTAACATCTCCCTTATAAGAGAAAAATTTGCTAAAGAGATGTATTCTTCCCTGCGTCTTTCAAACTGCTTAAAGGCATTCTCATAATCAGCCTTTAACCTTACCAATTGCCTAAAATACTCTTGGCTTTTGGCTTCGGTTTCCCTAAGAGAGTTGTATTCCTCAACAGGAATAGTTACCATCTTTTCCTGCGCAGGATTGCTATCCTCTTTCTTGACGCCTTCTTTACTGAGGCTATCCCCCTGCCTCTCCCCGTCTTCCAATTTTTTAGGGTTCTTGCCTTTCTTCATAGTATCCTGTCTATAACATCGTCAAGCCTATCTGAAATAAATTCCAGGCCTGATATAACCTTCTCATAATCCATCCTTAAAGGCCCTAAGACTGCGAGTTTTCCCTGAGATTTGTCTTCAACGTTATAACTCTGCAAAACCAATGAGAAGTTGTCAAGTTTACTGTCGCCCAGTTCCTGGCCAATAAACACCCTGCGCTCCTCTTCCCAGAATTTCTCCAGCAGACCCCAGAGAAGGTCCGCGTCGTCAATGACCTCCAAAAAAGTATTCATCGTCTCCAAGTCCTGGAATTCGGGGCAACTGGCAAGATACCTTACGCCATGTGTGTAGATTCTTCCTCCCTTTTCTAAGAAGGAAACCACCCCTACCTCTCTGGTAATATCTGAAATTATCCTGCTTGCCTTATCCAATAACCTGTCTAAATCATATTCCGACAGTAAAACCCTATCTATGTAATCTTTCTCCTGAGGAGTTAATTCCTTCCTGCTGAGAAAAAAATCTACAAAATATCTGTAAGCCTTGTAAGTAGGGACCCTGCCGCTTGAAGTGTGAATATGCCTGAGAAAACCCTCCTCTTCGAGTTCTGCCATATCGTTGCGGATAGTAGCAGAGGAACAACCCAGCTCAAAATTCTCATACAGGAATTCGCTACTAATAGGGTTGCAATTTTTTATGAAATTCTTTACTACTAAATACAAAATATTCTTTTTTCTTTCGTCTTTATGGCGAGACTCTACCATTCTTTCACCTCCTTCTTAGCACTCAATGTCCAGGAGTGCTAAAAAAGATTTTATCCTAAACGCTGCCGGTGTCAAGTGCTCAAAAACTTATAAAAATCAGGACCTTTTTGCATTCCTTTTTTTTCTTAAATATTTTTCCTTGTATTTGCGAACGTTGTTTTTTAACGTATTAAAAGCCTTTTTTAAACTCACGAGGGCGTCGGAACCCTTCTCCTTCACATGCAAAACTTTACGGGGAAGGTAAAAATTAATCCAACAGAAGTATTCCTCCTTATGAGGATTCTTCTCCATATGGCAACTTATATGAAGTGCCTCCGTATTTCTTATCTTTTTAAAGAAATCAAAAATCTTTTCTTTCTGCGAATTGAATTCTTCCTCCAGAATAGGAGAACGGGGGAAATTCTTAATCAAAAAGTCTTCTCTCATGCTTTCTCCTCCTTAAGTAATGCATTCTTGAAAACCAGCTTCTCGCCCGCTAAAGTTATATAAATCTCGCCCTTAAAGATATTGCCGGATAAAATCTCCCTGCTTAAAGGATCGAGCAAAAACTTCTGAATAGCCCTTTTTAAAGGACGCGCTCCAAACTCAGAGTTATAACCCTGTTGGGCTAAAAATTTCTTTGCTTGAGTCTCGACTGTCAAGTGCAGTTCTTGGGGCTTTAATCTCTCGTTGACAAGGTTTATCTGAATATCTACAATTCTCTCAACATCCCTCATAGTAAGTTTGTTGAAAATAATAATTTCATCCAGCCTGTTTAGGAACTCTGGGCGAAAGTGCCTCCTTAACGCTTCCTTTATGCGCTCCTCTATAGCCTCCCGGGGAAGGCTATTCTGTTCCATAAACCACTCGCTGCCAATATTAGAAGTCATTATAATAACAGTATTCTTGAAATTTACAACTCTTCCCTGCGAGTCGGTAAGCCTTCCTTCATCGAGAATCTGCAAGAACACATTAAACACATCAGGATGGGCTTTTTCTATCTCATCAAACAGTATTACACTGTAAGGCTTGCGTCTTACTTTCTCTGTGAGTTGCCCCCCCTCTTCATAACCCACATATCCTGGAGGCGCCCCCAATAAGCGGGAGATGCTGTGCTTTTCCATATACTCAGACATATCTATCCTTATAAGGGCATTCTCATCATTAAATAAAAACCAAGCAAGAGTCTTTGCCAATTCTGTCTTTCCCACGCCTGTGGGCCCTAAGAAAATAAACGAGCCCAAAGGCCTGTTGGGGTCCTGGAGGCCTGCACGGGCCCTGCGTATACAGGAAGAAATCATACTCACAGCCTCATCCTGGCCTACAACCCTCTGTTTTAAACGCTCCTCCATACGAAGAAGTTTCTCTTTTTCTGACTCCAACAACCTGGATACAGGAATTCCTGTCCAACGGGAAACAATCTGGGCGATATCCTCCTCATCGACCTCCTCTTTCAAGAATTTCCCCGCCTTCTGCAATTCTGCTAACTCAGCATTGAGATTATTGAGTTGTTTCTCCTTCTCTGGCAAAAGGCCATACCTTATCTGGGCAACCCTTTCAAAATTAGCATTCCTCTCCTCTCTCTGGGATTCTATCTTTAACTTATCTATCTCCTCCTTTATCTTCTGAATCCTAAGTATTATTGACTTCTCTTCTTCCCATCGAGTTTTTTTTGCTTCAAACTCCTGCTTCAATTTCTCTATATCTTGAGTAATCTCCTCCAGTCGTTTTAAAGAAGACTGGTCCTTCTCTTTTTTGAGGGCTTGCCTCTCAATCTCTAATTGCATTATCTTCCTGCGAATCTCATCTATCTGATGGGGCATGCTGTCTATTTCAATCCGAAGTTTTGCTGCGGCCTCATCTATCAAATCTATGGCTTTGTCAGGAAGAAAACGCTCGCTTATGTACCTTGCAGACAATTGAGCGGCTGAGATTAAAGCAGAATCCTTTATGCGCACCCCATGATGGACTTCATACTTATCCTTTATGCCCCGCAATATAGCAATGGTTTGCTCTACTGTAGGCTCATCCACCAAGACCGGCTGGAATCTACGCTCCAGCGCCTTGTCTTTCTCAATATGCTTGCGATATTCATCAAGAGTGGTGGCACCTATACATCTTAACACTCCCCGGGCTAAAGCAGGTTTTAGCATATTGGAAGCATCGATTGAACCCTCAGCACTTCCTGCACCTACCAAAGTATGCAACTCATCTATGAAAAGGATAACCTTTCCCTCCTGGGCCTCAATATCCTTTAATACCCCTTTCAGACGCTCTTCAAATTGCCCCCTGAATTTCGTCCCAGCCACCAGGGTTCCTAAATCAAGGGCCAATATCCTCTTGTCCTTAAGGCCTTCGGGGACATCTCCTGAAACAATACGCTGAGCCAATCCTTCAACAATAGCGGTCTTGCCCACGCCAGGCTCGCCTATTAAAACAGGATTGTTTTTGGTGCGGCGCGAAAGGACCTGAATAACCCTCCTTATCTCTTCATCTCTGCCAATAACAGGGTCAAGCCTGCCTCTGCGGGCAAATTCTGTAAGGTCGCGGGAAAATTTATCCAGGGCCCTTAAGGATTCCTCGGCATCTTCACTGCTCATCTTCTTTCCTGCACGTTGAGAGAGTATCTTATTGTAAAGGTCTTCTCTCGTCAAACCGTGTTTGCGAAGATACTGGCTAAATTTGTTTTCTGTATCCAGAAGAGCCAGGAAGAGATGCTCGGTAGAAATATATTCATCCTGCATCTTCTTAGCTAGACTCTGGGCAATATTAAACACCTGGCCTAACTGTGAAGACATATATTGAGAAGAAACCCCTTTGACCTGAGGAATACTTTTAAGATATTCTCTGAGGTACTGTGAAAATAACTCAATCTCTATGCCTGCTTCTTTGAGAATTTTAGGGACAACACCCTCCTTATCCTCAAGGAGCCCCAAACCCAAATGCTCAGGAATAACCTGCTGATGACCAAGTTCCCCAGACAACTTTAAAGCAGACTCAATAGCCTCCTGAGACTTAAGGGTAAATTTATCTTGCCTCATAATATAAACCTCCTTCTAAATCCAGGCACAAACAACCTTAAAAGTGCAATCCCTGTAAGAAACCCGCCAATATGTGCCCACCAGGCTACGCCTCCTAAAAAGTGATCTATGCCAATACTGGCTATTCCGTTTAAGAACTGCATAAAGAACCATATACCTAAGTAAAAGAAAGCAGGAATCTCTATTATATCCCAAAAGAAAAATATGGGAATAAGCGTATAAATGCGGGAGGAAGGAAACATAAAAAAATATGCGCCCAATATTCCAGATATAGCCCCTGAGGCACCAATTGTAGGAAGAGGGCTGCTTGAATGAGTTAAATAATGAAGCGCTCCTGCCCCTAATCCACACAGAATGTAAAATAACAAAAATTTAAAATGGCCCATCTTGTCTTCAACATTGTCAGCAAATATCCAAAGGTACCAGTTATTGCCTATAAGATGCAACCATCCTCCATGCAAAAACATAGAAGTAAAAAAGGGCAATATTCTTTGGGGCATAGCAAGAAGGGAATTACTTACATATAAAGGCGTCAGGCCCCACTGCCTGATAAAATCTTTTAGGCCAGGTCCGTGAAATAACTCCACAAAAAAGACGATAAAGTTCACAACTATTATAGAAACTGTAATCACAGGTTTATTCCTATGGGGAATGGTGTCGCTTAAGGGAATCATCCTTTACGCCTCTGTTTTTTAGAATTGTTAGCAAAGAAATAAACCAGCCCAGGGCAGAATTCTCTTAGATTTTTATTCCACATCAATCTTTATCTCCTTCCCCTTGGTTTCCTCTGTCTTGGGGAGGGTAATCTTTAAAACGCCGTTCTTGTAGGTAGCCTTTATCTTAGAAGTATCCACATTTGAAGGAAACGCAACCTGCCTGTAGAACTCTCCACTAAAACGCTCCAAGCGGTAGTAATTTGCCTTCTTTTCCTCCTGCTTCTGCTCTTTCTTGCCTCTGATGGTGAGGATTCCGGACTCTAAAGAAAGTTTTATGTCCTTAGGGTCCAATCCAGGCAGATCTGCCTCTACATAAAAGTTGCTGTCGTCCTCATAAACATCCACCGCTGGAGAAAAGGCAAAGTCTTTCCCGGCAGGCCAACGGGAAAGAGAACTGTCAAATAATTTGTTGATTTCTTCCTGAATGTCCAGCAAACCCCTGATAGGGTCCCATTCCCTCTTTCTTAAGAATGCCATACTCTCACCTCCTTTCTTAATCCCTTCTGCCCCGGGCTGGCATTTAGCACTCTCATATGTAGTCTGCTAATAAGAACTTAAAAAAATTACTCTTCTATAAAATCCAAAACCATTTTTATGAGTTCAAGTTTATCTTCTTCCATAAGTTGTTTTATTTTCCGGAGTTTCCTGATGTCATCTTCGCAAAAGAGGCATTTTTTCTTGCCTACCTTCTTGGGTTGCACCAGACCTTTTTTTATGAAGGTGCGAATAGTCCAGGTGTTAAGCCCCAACAGGCTTGAAACAACAGTAATCTCATACACATAATCATGAGGCCCAATCTCAAAAAAATCATCTTTTTTTCGCCTCATTTTTCCTCCAATTTTCCGTAAAAATATATAACATATTTTTATGAATTTGTCAAGTATTTTTTTGAAAATTCTTAGTTATTTTTTAAGATTTTTATAGATTTTACCTGCGATATCTTTTCTAATGCAGGCTTGTTCAGACGGGCTTGTGCTATTACTCCTTCAGGAATATACTCTACTCCCAAAACCTGGAAATCTTTGTAGAGTTCTTCTAATTTATTGAGTTCGTTGTAGGGAAAAAATATGCGGCAAAATATCAATTCTTTATCAAAAAAATCCTCAAGTGCCCTAAGAAGAAATTCTAAATTCTTCCCCTTCTTGGCACTCAAAAAAACCGCCTCCTTAAACTCTGACTTAAAAGTTTCAACTTCATCTTCTGAAGGCAACAGGTCTATCTTGTTAAAACACAATAAGCGGGGTTTCTCTCTAAATCCTAACTTCTCAAGAATCTCTTCTACTGACTTGAACCTTTCTCTCCAAAGGGGGTAAGAAATATCTACCACCTCTAATAGCAAGTCCGCATAACCTATCTCTTCTAAAGTTGCGGTAAAGGCCTCCATAAGCCCCTGAGGAAGGTCTTCAATAAAACCCACAGTGTCGGTTAGGATAACCTTAAAATTGTCAGGCAGAACTAATATTCGGGAAAGAGGGTCTAAGGTAGTAAACAAACTATCTTCCACCTTCTGGCCTGCAGAGGTAAGGGCATTAAGGAGAGTAGTCTTTCCTGCATTGGTATAACCTATAAGGGAAACAACAGGTATGTGCCTTTTCTTCCTCTGGACCCTTAAGATATTCCTGCGCTTTCTTATGAGTTCTATCTCTTTTTTGAGGCGGTGGATCCTCTCCTCAATTCTGCGCCTGTCTATCTCTAATTTCTTCTCTCCCGGACCCCTGGTGCCTATACCTGCGCCCAGACGCGAGAGGTCGATACCCTTACCCTTAAGGTGGGTTAAAAGATATTCCAACTGCGCCAACTCCACCTGAATCTTGCCCTCATTGCTGCGGGCATGCTGGGCGAAAATGTCCAGAATCAACTGGGTGCGGTCTATAACTTTCCTGCCTATAGCGGCACTAAGATTTCTCTGCTGAGTAGGAGAAAGGTTATTATTAAATATTATTACATCACAGTTGCTAAAGGAAGTCTGCTGGGACAATTCTTCAACCTTTCCCTTGCCTATATAAAAGGCAGGATTTATCTTATGAAGTTTGACGGTTATAAGGTCTAATATCTGGCATCCTGCTGAAGAAACCAATTCCTTAAACTCCTCTTTAAGCATCTCTAAAGGATGCCGCCTCTTACCTGCCAGATCTACGAGTACCAATATCGCCCTTTCTGGAGAAGCGCCTGTTTCCTTAAGTTCTCTTGCCATGCCTTATTATGTGAGAATGAATATATTGGGAAATCTCTAAAAATGAAGGGAAATCCTCTATATTTACCCAAGAAATCTTCTTGTCATGCCTGAACCAGGTAAGCTGCCGTTTGGCAAACCTGCGTGTAAGTTTTTTCATCTGGCTCTTTGCTTCATCAAGGGTAATCTTCCCCTCTAAAAAATCTTTGACTTGGGAAAACCCGATTATCTGTTTAAAGGTGTGGCTTAAATTCTTGCCCAAAAGATTTTTCACCTCTTCTACCAATCCCCGTCTAAACATATCTTCGGTGCGCTGGTTTATCCTTTCGTATATGTAAGGACGAGAGGCTATCAAACCCAAAACTTTAACCTTATACCGAGAACTTAAACCTCTTCTTTGAGTCCTAATTTCGCTTAAGGTCTTTCCGGAAAGATAAAAAACTTCCAAAGCCCTGATAATACGCCTCAAATCATGAGGGTGGATTCTTTTGGCGCTTTGAGGGTCAACTTTGGAAAGTTTATTGTGCAGGTAATAACCCCCGTGCATATGGGCTTCTTCTCTTAAGGAACGGCGCAATTCTTTATCTTCATAGGAAAAAGAAAAAATCCCCTCCAAAAGAATACTGTAGTACAATCCTGAGCCACCCACACACAAAGGTATTGTGCCTCTACTCAGAATATCATCAACAGCCCTCTGAGCTAACTCATAAAATCTGGCAACATTGAATTCTTCCTCCACAGAAACAATATTTACCAGATGATGGGGAATCTCGTATAAAAATTCCTGGGGAGGTTTAGCATTGATAATATCCGCCTCCTTGTAGACCTGCATAGAGTCACAGGAGACAATTTCTGCCCCAAGCATCTTAGCCAGGTGGAAAGAAACCTCAGTCTTTCCTATACCTGTGGGGCCTACCAGAAATATAATTTTTCCCATACATTCAGGGCAGGATAATCCCAGGGTATCCTAACTCTTCTAAGCGTTTCTTCATCTTCAGGGCCTGAGTGCGGCGGGAAAAATGACCTGCGCACACCATATAAAAAACCTCTCCCCCTGAAGACTTCTTTCGTATCTCAACGGGAATATTCATTTTTCCTAACTTATCCTTCAATTTCAAAGCATTGCTTCTCTCAATAAAAGAACCAACCTTTACCGTGAAATAGAAATTATCTGGATTAAGAAGTCTGCGCCCCTCTTGGGCAAAATAACCTTCCCCAGAAGAAAGGGTCTCAAAATATTTCCTAGCCTCGTCCCACTTCCCCAATTTGAGGCACACCTTGCCTAATCTCCAGTAAAGCGGACCTAAAATATCCTTGGGTGCAGACCTGTCTAAATATCCTTTGTATATATTGTAGGCCTGGGAAAAGTTTTGCTCATAGAGGTAGGTGTCGCCTACCCCTAATAAAGCCTCCTCCTTAAAAGAAGAGTGGGGAAAATTCTTAAGCAGTCTCTTAAAACAATCCCTTGCCTTATCATAAAACCCCAGATTCATCTGGGAAAGGCCTTCAAGCCATAAATATTTATCATGGCGGGTCTTCTTGAATTTCTTCTGAGATAGTTCTACGCATAGAGAGTACTCTTTATTGAGGTAAGCCTCCTCTGGTTCAACATAAGCCCACAGATACCCGCATCCAAATAATAATAGCAAAAAAATTATCCCTTTGCGCACGACTTATTAAGAGATATTTCCTTCTGCAATTCTAAAAGAATAGCATGCCTCCTCTTTTTATCTGCGTGGGGAACATCGTCCTTGAAATTTTTGTAAGCCCCTGTTCCCTTGCGAGGACTATATTTAAAAATATAGGCGCTGTCAAATCTTACCTCTTCCAGTAAAGATTTCGTCGCCAAGAAATCCTCCTCCGTCTCTGTGGGAAACCCCACAATCACATCGGTTGTTAGAACCCCTCCCTTTACCTTCTGGCGGTAAAGCGCAATCTTCTCCCTATATTCCTGAGCGCTGTAGCCCCTGTTCATCAGTTCAAGTATCCTATCAGAACCTGACTGCACAGGCAAGTGCAGATATTTTCTCAGTTTGGGAAGGTTAGCCATAGCCTCAATGAGGGGCAAAGAGAAATTCTTTGGATGCGAGGTAATAAAACCTATGGACTCCACTCCTTTTATCTCGTGGACCATATAAAGCAGGTCCACAAAATCAACAATCTGAAACCCGCCGTCCGCGATTTGCAATTTGTATTGGTAATCATTGACGTTCTGCCCCAGAAGGGTAATATTACTTATCCCCTTTTCTACGGTAATCTTTATCTCCTCTATTATATCCTCAGGCCGGCGGCAAACGAGAGGCCCCCGGACATAAGGGACTATGCAATAAGAACAGCGGTTGTTGCAGCCGGTTGAGATAACTATGTAGGCATGGTCCGCTGAGGCGCGGTATCCTGTGCGGTAAACCTCTTCAGGCCGGGAAGTGAACTCAAGGAGCGCTCTCTCCCTTAACTTTCCATCTACTAAATCAGGAATCTGGCCTATGTTCGCAGGTCCACAAACAAAATCAATATGGGGAAATCTTTTAAGCAGGCCTTCACCCAAATTCTGCGCCATACAGCCCACCACCCCTATTAAAAGGTGCGGTCTCTTGCGTTTAAGGGCTCTAAATTTTCCCAGAAGGGAAAACACCCGCTGCTCGGCATGGGCCCTTACCGAACAGGTGTTTATAAGGATTACATCCGCGTCCTCAAAGCCTTTCGCCACTTCATACCCCCGGGATACAAAAAGCCCCTCAATAACCTCGCTATCGCGAGTATTCATCTGGCAGCCAAATGTTTTAATAAATAATTTCATATTGCAAATTTCAGATTCCAAACTATTTGAACTTCTGCCCCTTAAGAGACGATTTCTTTAAATATTCAATAAAACCATTTATTTGTCGAGAGACATCTTGGACTAAATTAAGGATATGGGCTGAATCTTTGTGGCTAATATAACC
>CAYNIO010000025.1:11880-13454 GCA_964397495.1 uncultured Planctomycetia bacterium | reverse complement strand
CGCTTATTTTTTGCAAGTTTTAAGATATATACATCTCAATCCTGTGAAGGCAGGTATTACCAAGGACCCTTTTAGTTATAGATGGTCTAGTTGCAGTGTTTATATGAAAGTCAAATATTACGGGAAGGCATTCGTGGATGTATATTTCCCTTTAAGTATGTTTGATCCTGATTTGCGGGAGGCTTCGAAACTATATGAGAAATTTATTATTCAAGGTGTGGAGCAAGATATAGAGCCTCCCTTTTTACCTCGAGAGGTTTTTGGAAGTTTAAGGGATTTGAATGCAGGAGAGATATCGAATGTATATGGCGACCCGTTTTTTAGAAGATATCTTTCTTCTCAGAGAAAGAAGAAGACAGCCATACGTGATTATCTCATCTATCAGAGAAGGAGTCAGGGGCAGAGAGTTAAAGATATTGCCCGCCAACTAGATATGGATTCCAGATCAATCTTTCGGGCCATCCAGAGGGTGCGTAAGTTCAAAGCCTCTTTATCCTTTAAGTATCCTTCCTTATGACAAATTCACACCTGTTGATAAAGTGTCATATATGGGTCTTGATTGTGGGGGTAGGAATAACTCTTGGGGGATGTCAGCCACCCATAAAGAACTTAGACTCAAAAGGAAAGAATATAATATGTTTTGGAGATAGTATCACCTGGGGCGAAGGCTTAAATAGAAAAGATGCCTTCCCTGCCATATTGGAGAAACTGTTAAAGAGAAAAGTGATAAATGCAGGAAACCCCGGCGATACTACCTTTGATGCCTTAAAGAGACTAAAGAGAGATGTATTAGACAGAGACCCCTATCTGGTTATTGTAGAATTAGGAGGAAACGACTTTTTACAGAAGGTAGCCCCTCAAGATACGTTTAATAACATTGAGAAAATTATACGCAGGATTCAGGATAAAGGAGCCATAGTAGTATTGTGTGATGTAAGTTGCGGTTTTGTACTCTCAGGATACAGGAAAGAATTTAAGAGAATCGCCCGCAGATATGGAACAATATTTGTAGCACGGCTTTTAGAAGGAATATTGGACGACCCTTCTTTAAAAGTAGATTTTATTCATCCTAATAAGAGAGGGCACATCTTAGTCGCCCAGCGTATTTATGAGAGATTGAGGAAGTGGGCCTTATTTCAGTAAGTATTTGATAATCAACACTATACAATAATGAGGATAAAGACAGGGGCGAGAGTAATTTATCACCAAGGATATTTACTCGCCCCTTAGGCTCTTCTTCTTGAAGAAGCCTCACCTCATACACCTTCCTTGGCTTTTTAAGGATAACATTTTTAAAGGAATATTTTCAAGTTTTGCAGTACAATTTATTTAAAACCTTTTCCAAAAAGTTAAGAATTAGCCTTGACGCGATTTAAAGAATGTTTTTTACGATGAAGGCAAAGTATCTTGCCTAAGTAAAATATTTTCTTTGTTGGGGTTGATTAAGGTAGGTATAGTTTGTCAGGAATAAAGAGTAATATGCCCACGGCAGGAGTCGATACAAACAACTTTCTTAAAACGCAGATTTTATTGGTATTTGTGCCGACAATGCCTTTTAAGAATCTTTAAAGTGA
>CAYNIO010000025.1:0-11780 GCA_964397495.1 uncultured Planctomycetia bacterium | reverse complement strand
GAACCCGCAAGGAGTTGCCTCCACCGGTTTTTGAGACCGGCGCGTATGCCAGTTCCGCCACCTCGGCAGAAGGTCTATGCTTATTCTCTTTTAAGAACTTTATAAACTTATGTCTCGTTGTTTCTCCCGTGGTTCACTTCGCTCACACGGGATAAATTCGACCAGACAACTTAGGTTCATTTCATTCCCTAAGTTGTGGTCTCATTTAAGTTCCGCCACCTCGGCGTTTCCTTCTCAGCAACCATTCACTTTTTCTTTCAAATAACCCCTAATCTTACCTTGCAAGGCAACGCGGGAACGACCTTAACATAATTTTGTAATACAAAATGAGTCGTTGCCGCCACCTCGGCAATAAAAATGGAGCTGGAGGGATTTGAACCCTCGACCCCTACGCTGCCAGCGTAGTGCTCTCCCGCTGAGCTACAGCCCCTTTATAATATCATAGGGACCCTGTCCCTAATGACGCAAGATTCGAAGTAATACTCAGAAGAAATCTCTCATCTTGCTGTCATCCTGAAGAGAACCTAAAGAAGTTATGGTTAGGGACTCTGTCCCTAATGACGCAAGATTCGCAAGAAACACCAGGAGGTCAATCTCATCTTACTTTCGTCCTGAATGAAATTTATAAAAGAGTCCCTTCTTTTAGAGATAATTATATGGCCTGAAGATAGAGTGTCAAGTTGACATGGGTTTGCTTAAAGAATAAAATTAGAAACTTATGCGTTTGGGAGTGCAGGTTTCTATTCAGGGAGGTTTGGACAAAGTCGTAGATAGGGCTTTGCATTTGGGTTGTAATACAGTACAGTTCTTTTCCCGCAATCCTCGAGAATGGAGGAGAAAACGCCTAAACAAAAGAGAAGTAGAATTATTCAGGAAAAATCTTAAGAACAAAGATATAAAACCAGTGGTGGTGCATGCACCTTACACTTCAAATCTTGCTTCTCCCAGAAAGAAATTATTCTACGATTCTTTACGGGTATTCATTAAGGATATAAAGGATGCTAATCTTCTTGAGGCAGATTATTTTGTCTTTCATATGGGAAGCCATTCAAAAACTTCAGAGATAGAGGGTTTAAAGAGAGTTTCTTACGCCCTCAAGACTACTTTGAGAAAGGTGGGTACCAAGACCATAATTCTTATAGAAAATACCTCTGGCAGTGGCAGTTGGCTGGGATATAGATTCTGGCATCATGCCTTTGTGTTGAAAAGATTGAATTGGTCTAATAAAATAGGATTGTGTTTGGATACCTGCCATGCTTGGAGTGCGGGGTACGATGTCTCTAGTAGAAGGGGATTAGAGAAGATGTTAGAAGAGATAGATGCCCACATAGGTTTAGAGCGCCTAAAATTGATTCATCTCAATGATAGTAAAGACCCTTTAGGTTCACGCAGAGACCGCCACGCCCATATAGGTGAAGGTTTTATAGGTGAGGAAGGGTTTAGGAATATTTTAACCCATCCTTTACTCAAGGATTTGCCTTTTATATTAGAGACTCCAAACAAAGAGCCCCAAGATGACCTCAAGAATTTGGAAAGGGTGAAGAGAATCTACAATGGCTTATAATCATAAACTCATTGAGAAAAGGTGGCAAGAGTTCTGGGAAGAGAAGGGGCTGTTTGAATGCAATGTAGACGACGACTCTCGGCCCAAGTATTATTGCCTGGTAATGTTTCCCTATCCCTCAAGCGAACTCCACGTGGGCCATGCCAGGAACTATGTTTTGGGAGATGCCGTAGCGCGCTATAAACTTATGCAGGGGTATAATGTTTTGTCTCCTATGGGCTGGGATGCTTTTGGTCTTCCTGCAGAGAATCAGGCTATAAAGTATAATATTCATCCCCAGAGATGGACCTTCGATAATATATCCAGGATAAAAGGCCAGCTTAAAAGCTGGGGTATAGGCTATGATTGGCAGAAAGAGATAGCCACCTGTCTCCCTGAGTATTACAAGTGGACTCAATGGATATTTCTTAAACTCTACCAAAATAATCTTGCCTACAAGAAGAAGGCTGCGGTAAACTGGTGCCCTCAATGCAAGACCGTTCTTGCCAATGAGCAGGTAATAGATGGTAAATGCGAGAGATGTTCTGCAGAGGTGGAGCAGAGAGAGTTAGAGCAGTGGTTTTTCAAGATTACTGCCTATGCCCAAAGGCTTTTAGAGGATTTAAAACTTTTAGAGGATTGGCCCCAGAGGGTGAAGGTCATGCAGGAAAACTGGATAGGGAAAAGCGAAGGCGCAGAGGTTTTATTTCCGCTGGAGGAAAAAGACCTCTCTATAAAGGTTTTTACTACCCGGCCCGATACTCTTTTTGGGGCAAGTTTCTTGGTTCTGGCTTGGAATTATCCTCATATGCAGAGCCTCTTAGAAGACAGCCCTTACAAAGACGAAGTCCTTAAGTTCATAGAGAGACTTAGAAGGCAGCCTGCTTCTTTAAGGTTTCTTCCCCAGATAGAAAAAGAGGGGGTCTTTACAGGAAGATATGTGATAAATCCTGTAGACAAGAGGAAACTTCCTGTGTATGTAGCCAATTATGTCCTTACTGAGTATGGGACAGGCGCAGTCTTTGGTTGTCCTGCCCATGACAGCCGTGATTTTGAGTTTGCCAAGAAATACAATTTGGATATTATTGAGGTGATAAGGCCTAACAATGAGCAAAGTTCTTTACCTCGTCAGGCCTATGAAGGCGAAGGGATACTGGTAAATTCCGCAGCCTTTACAGGTCTGGATAGCGCGGTGGCTCGCAAAAAGATTGTAGAGTTTTTAGAGAGCAGGAATTTAGGAAAGTTCAGTGTCCAGTACCGGCTCAAAGATTGGCTTATATCACGCCAGCGTTACTGGGGTGCGCCTATACCCGTTGTTTATTGTAAGAAGTGCGGGATAGTGCCTGTTCCTGAACAGGACTTGCCAGTAGTTTTGCCAGAGGTTGTAGAATTCAAGCCTACAGGAGAAAGCCCCCTAAAGTATGTGAAGGAGTTTACAGAGACCACCTGCCCCCAATGCAAAGGCCCGGCCCAGAGGGAGACGGATACTATGGATACCTTTGTAGATTCTTCCTGGTATTATTTAAGGTATATTACACCCCACCTTGAGGATAGGCCCTTTGATACTCACGAGGTTAACAGATGGCTTCCTGTGGACCAGTATATTGGAGGGGTGGAGCATGCAATACTGCATCTTATGTATTCAAGGTTTATCACTAAGGTTTTTTACGACCAGGGCCTGGTAGATTTTAAGGAGCCCTTTCAAAGATTGTTTACCCAAGGTATGATTGTCAAGGATGGAGCCAAAATGTCTAAGTCTAAAGGCAATGTAGTCTCTCCTGACTTCCTTATAGATAAATACGGCGCAGACACCATGAGGCTTTACATTCTGTTTATGGGTCCTCCCCAGAAGGATGCAGAGTGGCAGGATAAGGGGGTTGAAGGATGTTTCCGTTTCTTGAATAGATTCTTCAGGCTCGTAGAAGAGTTTTCTTCCCAGGTTTATGAGGAGCAGGATTTATCCCTAGAGGATGAATTCAGCAAAAAACTTTATGTAAAGTTGAATCAGACCATAAGAGAGGTGACCTCTGATATAGAGAAAGAATTTGGTTTCAATACTGCTATTGCCAGGATAATGGAACTGGTTAATCTTATATACGAACTTAAAGACAAAATTAAGGATAAGTTTCTCGTTGTTTACACCTTGAGGAAGATGTGCCTCCTGTTGGGGATATTTGTCCCCCACATAGCAGAGGAAAGTTGGCGCCTCTTAGGAGGAACGGATACTGTATTCAAGGAGAAATGGCCCCAATACGACCCCCAATTCATTGAGGAGGAATGGATAGAATACGCTATCCTCATAAATGGCAAGGTAAGGTCAAGGAAAAGATTTCCTCGCAATTATCCTGAAGAGAGCCTGCGCCAAGAGGTTCTTGCAGATTCGAGGATAAAATCCCTCCTTGGGGGTAAGGCCCCTAAGAGGTTCATTGTAGTTAAGAATAGAATCGTCAATATCGTAGTTTAGTGTCTATATTTATATTGAGCCCCAAAGAGAGAAGGGCCCTCCTCCTTATTTTGGGAATAATCTCTATAGGATTGGCCTTTAAGTTTGTAGGAAAGATATTAAGTGTCCCCCAGATAGAACCCAAGTTCTACCCAGAAAAGACCTGCATAGATATAAATCAGGCCTCCTTTGAGGAATTGCAGACTATTCCCCATATAGGGCCTAAGATTGCCTCCCGGATAATGTCTTATCGCAATTCCAAGAAGATAGAGTCCTGCCAAGAACTTCTTAATATAAAAGGCATTGGAGAAAAGAAATTGGAGATTATTAGAAAATATCTTTGTTTTTGAAGAAGTTTCCTATAATACTCATAACTATAGTTTACTGTGCAGGCATAATTCTTTCCCGCTTCTTGAATGTGCCCATAGCCAGTCTATGGTTGAGCCTTGCTGTAGTTATCACCTTGGGCTTAATAGCCTTTGAAAAGGCCAAGTTTTTAGTATTCGATATATTTATTGTATTAGGATTTTTTATTCTGGGGATGTTTTCCTTTAGGGTTAATCTCCTGAAGGAGCCTTCCCATATAAATAATTTTTCCTACCTTAAAGAGTTTACAGTTGAGGGTTATGTCGTCAGTTTTCCCCAGAAACTTAAGTCAGTTTACAAATTTATTTTGAGGCCCAAGAAATTAGATTCTCTTTCCTTTGCAGGCAAAGGAATTTCAGGAGACATCAAGACTGTTCTTTGTGCCTCACAGGACATCTTTTATGGAGATTTTTTAAGAATGGAGGCCCAGTTTAAATCAAGGAGGTCGGCAAATTATCTTTATGCCAGAAAATCGCAGATACTCAGAAGGTGTGTCTTAAATCCTTTTAAGTTTTTGGCCTTTAAATTCAGGAAATGGGCCCAGGATAAATTTGGGCGTTATTTCCCTCTCCAAGACGTAAAGTTTTTAAGGGCTTTTATTCTGGGAGAAAGGTCAGCCCTCAGATTTAAAGATTACCTCCCTTTCAAAATGACAGGGACTATGCATCTTCTGGCTATAAGCGGTCTGCATACAGGAATAGTGGTAGCCATATTTAGTTTCCTTCTTAAGTTCTTAGGGATAAAAAGGAAAGCCCGTTTTATTATGCTCCTTTTAGTTCTTGTTTTCTGGGTATTTTTCACAGGATTTAGACCTCCGGTGATAAGGGCCTCTTTTCTGGTAGGTTTTTGGGTTTTGAGTTTTTTCCTCCAGAGAAAAACCGTCCTTATGAATAATCTTTTTCTTTCAGGATTTATTATCCTGCTCTTCAACCCGCAGGATTTATTCAATATAGGTTTTCAACTTTCTTATGTTTGTGTATTGTTTATTGCTTGGGGTTTTCCCCTTTATGGCAGAATAATCCCACGGATAAGAAACCCACTTCTAAAATACGCCTTGGATATATTCTTTATCTCTTTATTCGCCTTTTTAGGGACTTTTCCTCTGGTCTCTCACTACTTTGGTGTTATTTCTGTTTTGGGGATTCTGAGCAACATTCTTCTGGTGCCCTTGTTGTTTTTGATAATCTTAAGCAGTTTCCTTTTTCTTTTCCTCTGGGGTCCTTTATCCCAGATATTGGCAGGTTCTGCGCATATATTTCTTCGTCTTTTAATAAGTATCAATAACTTTTTCGCAGGCTTTGCCTTTTCCCATCTTAATCTGCGTTTTTCTCTTTTGGCCGTTTTTATCTACTATCTTACCCTGGGTAGTGTATATCTCATTTTCCAGGTTATAAAGAGATACTTTGAAAGGTATAGGGAATTAGAGTTGTAGATGCTCAATACAAAAGGGCCACCCTCCCTTGAGGGCAGCCCTCCCGTGGCTTTTCCCAAGATGGACTCGGGACATTTAAACCTTCAGGATAAAGGCAGGGAAATTGTCTCCCAGGAACCGCAAAAGATCTTCCCTTCTGTGTTTAAATATATTAAGTATCTTCATGACAATTTAAGGATAAAATAAAATAATCCCCTAATTCCATAGAGATAGACCATTTTTTGAAACCCTTTACAATCTTTTGAGAAGTTTTGACACCCCTAAAATGCTCTGATATACTTCATAATCTATGAGAAAAATCATAGTTTTAATATTTGTTATAGGATTGGGTTCAGGCCAGGCTTTTGCTTTCTGGATATGGTCTCCCAAGACAGGGAAGTGGAAGAATCCCAAATACAGCCCCCGACCTTCGCCAGTATTGCAGTTCAATTACGCCAGGGAGGTATTTGGTAAAGGAGACTACAAACGTGCATACAAAGAATTTCGCAAGGTTATTATCTATTTTCCTGGTTCTAAAGAGGCTTCAGAGGCCCAGTATTATATGGGAAGGTGTCTGGAAGAGATGCACAAGGATTACGAGGCTTTTTTGGCCTACAAGAAACTCATCGAGTCTTACCCTTTTTCTGACAGGATTGAAGAGAGTGTTAAGCGTCAGTACCAGATAGGATTGAGACTTTTGGATAAGTATCCTAAAAAGATTTTGGGGATGAAGATAGAGATTGTAGAACATCCCTCGGTAGATATATTCAAGACCATTGTAGACGAAGCGCCCTACAGCAAGTATGCTCCTTTGAGTTTATACAAGATGGGCTTCATTCTGAAGAAACTCTCCCGTTATCAGGAGGCCGAAGAGGCATTTCAAAAATTGATAGATAATTACCCCGAGAGCGAATGGGTACAGGCAGGTCGCTATCAACTGGCTCTGTGTAAGATTGAGAAAAATCCCGGGGTCGACTATGACCATTCAGAATTAGAAGAGGCTCGCAAGACTTTTGAAGAGTTTGTGAAAAATCACCCTGAAGCTAAAATCTCCCACGATGCCCAGAAACAGCTTTCTCTTTTGAGAGAAAAGGAAGCCAAGAAATATCTTAAGATTGCCCAGTTTTATGAAAGCCAGAAGTCTTACGATAGCGCCAGACTCTATTATAGATATGTGATAGACAATTTTCCTCAGACTAACTCTGCCCAGGAGGCAAATAAAAAGTTAAAGGAGATGCCATGAGGTATTTGGGGTTATTTTTAAGTTTGATGTTTTTATTTTCGGGGTGCGGTTACAGGATTTTCCTCTCAAAAGAGGCAAAATATAGGACCATTCAGATTCCTCCTGTAAAGAACGCTATAGAGATAACTTCTGAAAGCCAAAGAGATTCACGCATAAAGATATACCCCAAGGGTTTGGAAAACAGATTAACCCAGTCCCTTAAGGAGAGATTTATATGGCAGCAGGGTTTAGAGGTTGTGAACGAGTCAGCAGACCTTACTCTGGAATGCAAGGTAGTGGATTTTACCAAGGATGTCATCTCCTACACAGGAGAAGATGATGACGAGCCTTTAGAATACCGCTTGGGCTGTAAGGTAAAAGTGGTTCTTAAAGATGCAAAGGAGGGCAAAGTTCTATTGGACAAAATTGTGGGGGAAGATGATATATTCTACGCACAAAATACCACCTTCCAGGATGCTTTGGATTCTCTTTCCCAAAGGGTTTCTCAGAGGATCTTAGAGGAAGTTGTTTTTAGATGGCCCTAAATAAAGTTTATGTCCTCTGGGGAGAGGACGCCTTCAGTAAACACCACTTTATAAATACCCTTAAGAGTAAATATCTCAAAGGAGGAGTAAGTTTCAGAGTTTTTTTTGCTGAAGACCTTGAGGCTTCACAGATTCAAGATGAGCTCCTTACCTTATCTTCGCAATGGAGGATTTTAGTGGTATACCACGCCCAGGATTTATCGTCTCAAGTCAGGGAGGTTTTTAAAAGGTATCTTAAGGAAGCACAATATATCATAGTAATTCTTGATTTTGAGGGCCAAGATTACGAAGAATTTTCTAAGTCAGATTTTGGCAGGTATTTATTGAAAATATCTGAAGTTAAGAGGATGCGTGTAAGGAGAAGATATAGCGCCCAGGACTTAATCCAAGCTGTGGAAAGGAAGAAGACTCTGCAGGTATTGAATATTATTGAAGCTTTGTATCGTCAGGGAAGTCTTTCCTCCAGGTTTTATAGCCAGGTTTTAGGAGGGTTGGTGAAAACTTTTTCTTTCAAATACAGGACGATTCCACCTGTTCTTTTTGATATGGAGATAAAACTAAAGAGGTCGGATTTTTCCAAGAGCATATTTGAATATTTTATGGTTAAACTGTGCCAGAGGCAATGAATTTTTTTAACAGGTTGCTTAGGCGGGATTTCTTTCGCGAGGCAGTATTTTTGTGGATTATCCCTTTGGAAGAAGCCATATCCAGTTTTTTGTAGATAAAAGGAAGTAGGCCTTTGGCTTCTTCAACCTCTTTTTTCTCTAAGAGTTTCTTGAATTTTTTTATGATTTTCTTAAGTTCAGATTTTACTTTTGAATTTCTTATTCTTTTCTTGCGAGACTTCCTTAGAGCCTTCAGGGCTGTTTTAGTCTGGGGCATATCTACCTCCTTAAAAGTGAAGGAAACTTATCACAAAATATGAATTTTGTCAAATTATGGATAAAGTGAGATTTATCCTCAAAAAGAGTTTGGGCGTGGGTTCTCTAGTAATGCTTTCGCGACTTATAGGGTTTGTTAGAGACCTGCTTTTGGCAGCTTTTTTTGGAACCACTTCTTCTATAGAAGCTTTTTTAGTAGCCCAGAGGATTCCCAATGCCTGGCGGGGATTTCTGGGCGAGGGGACAGTAAATGCTTCGGCAGTTCCGGTACTTTCTGAGTATCGAGACCAGCCTCAGAGATTATTCAGGATATTTTCTTCCTTTTTTATCATTATAATGATTACCTCTGGGGCAGTATGTATTTTGGGTGCTTTGAATTCTAGGATTTTGGTAAGGCTTATTGCCCCAGGCCTTACCCAGAACTTTTCCCAGTGGAGTTTAGCTTCAGATATGACCCAGAAGATGTTTCTTTATCTTTTGCTTATGAGTGTTTATGCCGGTTTTATGGCTGTACTGTTTTGTTTTGGCAGGTTCTACAGTTCTTATATTGGGCCGGTTTTGGGGAACTTTCTGTTTGTGGCAGGAATATTAACCTCTGTATTTTTGTTTCATTCTTCCATAAAGGTCATAGTCGTATTTTTTATTATTTCAGGGTTATTTTATTTTTTGGTTCAGATACCGAGTTTAATAAGGATAGGTTTCCGCTTTTATTTTCCTGTAAATATTCGGGATTTATTCCTGCCTCAGGTTATAAGAATCTTGAAGCTCTTTTTCCAGAGGGTCATGATTTTTTCTGTGTATTACATTAACATTTTCTTGGATACAATATTTTCTTCCCTTTATTGGATAGTAGGCACAGGCGGTATTGCCTGCCTCTACTACGCTTCAAGGGTAGTCCTTCTGCCTGTGAATCTCATCGGAGGCTCGTTTAGTACGGTGAGCGTGCCTTTACTTTCACGTTATAGGCACCTTAAAGATGAGCGTTCATTTGAGGAGGCTTTTATGTATTCTTTGAAGAATACGAGTTTCTTCATCATACCTTGCAGCGTGATACTCTGCCTTTACGCCTACCCTATAATAAAATTATTGTTTCAAAGGGGGCAATTCACTCCTTATTCCACATTTCTTACTTCCTGGACATTGATTTTTTATGGATTGGGATTATATTTTTTTGCTTCCAATAATATCCTGGGAACATTCTTTTTTTCCCACAACGACCTACTTACACCCTTTAAGGTTTCTCTGGGGGCTTTAGTGCTTAATGCGATACTGGATTTGTGTTTGATATTCAGTTTAAAGTTAGGAGGGGTGGCTTTGGCTACAACCATTTCCGCAGTGGTAAGATATGCTGTATTTATAAGGATAATAGAAGCAAAAGGACTAAGTTTTAAGGATTATTTTTCCTATTTCAAGAAGCCTTTAGTATTTTCTCTGTTCTCAGGGGTGATTTCTTTAGGCGTTTTTTACTTCTTAAGGGTCAGCGAAATTCCTAAAATATTCTCTACCTTCCTTATTTATGGGGCAAGTTATTTCATTTTCTCTTCTAAATTTAGATTTATCCCCTTCTGGAAATGAGGAAGAAACTTGAAGATATAATTTGTTCTTTTCCTTCTGAGTGTGGGGTCTATATATTTAAGGACAAGAGAGGGGGTATTCTTTATGTGGGCAAGGCAACTAATATTAGAGAAAGGGTAAAGAGCCATTTCCGTCAATATCACAGTCCCCGCCACCGCCTCCTCCTTAACCGCATACACAATATAGAGTATACCTTGCTTCCCAATGAGGAGAGCGCTCTCCTCTTAGAACAAGCCCTTATCAAGGAGAATAAGCCTCCTTTTAATGTGGAACTTAAAGATGACAAGAGTTATCCTTATGTGAGGATAAGCCAGGAGGAATTTCCTTCGGTTTCCATCGTAAGGATCCGCACTCAGAAACAAGGATTATTTTTAGGTCCTTTTACCAATAAGAAGATTTTGAAGAAGGCTTTGAATCTTATAAGGAGAATCATAAAATTCCGCACCTGCAGGAAGATGAGGAAGAACGCCTGTCTTAATTATCACTTGGGTCTGTGTCCAGGTCCTTGCATAGGGAAAATTAATTCCCAGGAATACAATGAGAATATAAAATATTTGGTGATGGTATTGGAGGGCAAACGCAGGGACCTCGCAGGGGACCTGGAGGCTAAGATGAATACTCTTTCCAGCCAGCAGAAGTTTGAAGAGGCAGGGTTGGTGCGGGATAAACTCAAGGCGTTGCTTTCTATATATCAGGGGCTCAAGGGATATTTGCAAGAGGCCACCCTCCTTAAGGATTTGCTAGATTTAAAGAAGCTTCCCCGCTGGATTGAAGGGATAGACCTATCTACAATTCAAGGAAGTTTTTCTACGGGAAGTGTAGTAGTATTTCTGGATGGAGAGCCTCTAAAGTCAGAATACCGTCGCTACCGCATAAAGAACAGAGTCATTAATTCAGATTTAGAGATGTTGAGAGAAGTGGTGAGAAGGAGGTATGTCCGCGTTCTTGCAGAAAAAAGGAATTTACCGGACCTTATACTTATAGATGGGGGGAGGGTTCATTTAAGAGAGGCGGTAAAGCAGATTAGGTCCCTGGGGTTAGATATACCTGTTATAGCCCTGGCTAAGGATAAGGAGAAGATATATATGGTGGGTAGAAAAGAACCCCTAATTCTTCCTGAGAACAGTTGGGCGCTGCATTTATTACAGAGGGTAAGAAATGAAGCCCACAGATTTGCTGGAAAGTATCATAGACTGTTACGAAAAAAATCTTTCTTCGCTTAAGCTCACTTCCTTAGAGAAAAAGGTTTACAGGGAGATTCTTAAGGTTCCCCTGGGGCATACTTTTTCTTATAAGGATATAGCCCGCAAGATAAAGAAACCTCGGGCTTCCAGAGCTGTAGGCAGGGCACTTAAAAAGAACCCTTTCTTTTTATTATTGCCTTGCCATAGAGTTGTAGGGTCTTATAATAAATTAGGCGGGTATAATCTGGGAAAGTCTCTTAAGAGGAGGCTGCTTAAATTGGAGAGGAAACTTCTTGAAATATTGGAGGAGTGAAGACGATGAGCATAAAGGAATTATTTAAGATTATGAGGGACAAAGAAGCTTCAGATCTATTTCTGAGGATAAATTCGTCTCCTAAGATGAGGATATTCTCAGATGTGGTGAAGGTCTCCGAGGACCTCATCAGGCCCCAGGATATGGAAAGAATAGTAGATGAACTTTTAGACGATACGAAAAAGAGTCTGTTTAAAGTCCATAAAGATATTGATTTTGCTGTATATGTTGAAGATTTGGGAAGATTCAGGATAAGTATGTTTTTTCAGAGAAATACACCCTCGGTAGTGATAAGGA